>NZ_JCACKG010000279.1:0-2435 GCF_059505265.1 Myxacorys chilensis
CCTGCCCCGCCACGTCATCCGCGATCTCCTCCATCCGATCCGAGCGGGTGACGTCGCCGGCCAGGCCCCGCGCCGCGAAGCCCAGGCCTGCCAAGTGGCTGGCCGCGTCCTGGGCCACCGTCTCGTCCGGCTCCACGATGACGAGGCCCGCACCCGCCTCGCCGAGTGCCTCGGCACAGGCCAGGCCGATCCCGCGGCCTCCCCCGGTAATCACGGCGACCTCGCCATCCACCCTGAAGCGTTCCTGGTACATGCAAGCCTATCCTCCTGGACCACGACGTCATTCGTCGGACAAGGGCGTCAGCGTCAAGCCTGCAGAGACAAGGCGGCTCAGGGCACTCGACGACGAGAGTGCTGGGGTGAAGGGGCTGTGGACTGATGCCCTGTTCGACTACATGGGGCTTAGGGGCCTTCCGACGCTGCGCGAACCCACAAACTTGGGGAAGTGTGCTGCCATGCTCCGGGCTCACGTGCTCGGCGGTAGCCCTCGCTCTCCTTCGACCTACCTGCCCTACGGGCAACTCAGGGAGGACCCGCCATGTCGGTCGCCAAGGTCATCGAGATCTCGAGCACCTCAGAGAGGAGCTTCGAGGATGCCATCCAGCGCGGCGTCGCCCGTGCCACGAGCAGCCTGCGAGGTGTTCAGAGCGCCTGGGTCAAGGAGCAGAGCGTCTCGATCGAGAACGGCCAGATCAACGGCTACCGGGTGAACCTTATGATCACCTTCATCCTCAACGATGGCGAGGACCTGGGCGCGGGGGGCTGAGCCAAGGCGAGGCGGCTGAGTGGCCGCCAGTACTTCGGGCCGGACGCCATCAGCTGTCCCTTTGAGGTGGTTAAACCCGATGAGCGGTGGTTGCCTAGGCAGGCGCTAACGACGAAGGGCGCTGTCAGACTAATCGGCGGAGGCCGCTTCCTTCCGCCCTGCCTTTCATTCTTCTGGGCATACGGTCAACGTTCTTAGCTCAAAGCCAAGAAAAGCGCCACAAGGCTCGCCAACCGACCGCGCCGTGAACCTATCAGGGCAGTTTAATCTGACAAGGCCCATGTGGGCGAGGTCACCGGCGAGGGGATCGCTGGACCGAGGCCAGACGGGTAGTCTGGCGAGTGACGGCTGGACCGGGGGGCTTGGTCCCAATCTGCCCGCTCAGTCCCATGGTCGTCCGAGCTACCTCCGCCGGGGATGATGACCAGACCAGCAGCTCAGGAGGTAACACCCGATGCCTCTGCCACTCACTCGCCGTCACCTCCTGGCCCTCTCTGCATCGGCATCTCTCGGGAGCCTTGCTCGAGCCGAGCCCGAAGGAACATCACCCATGGCCCACATCGTCCTTCTTGGCGACTCTGTGTTCGACAACGCGCCCTATGTCGCGGCCGGGCAGGAGGTCATCCAGCAGCTCCGCCGACGCCTTCCCTTCGACTGGCAGGCGACGCTCCTGGCTCGCGATGGCACGGTGCTGGCCGACCTCACGGAGCAGATCCGCCATGTGCCAACAGGTGCCACGCACCTCATCGTCAGTGCTTGAGGCAACGACGGCCTGGGTTGGACGGGGATGTTCGGCGAGAGCGCCATGAGCGTGGCGGAGGCACTGGTGAGACTCGCGCGTGTCCGCCGCGAGTTCGAGCGGCGCTATGCACCATGCTCGATGATGTGCTGGGACTGGGACGGCCAACGGCGATCTGCACGATCTACGATGTCCGCTTTCCTGACCCGGACTTCCGGGAGGTTGCGCTCACGGCCCTGACCCTGCTCAACGATGTCATCACCCGTGAGGCTGGCGCCCGCGGTCTGCCGCTTCTCGACCTCCGAACCCTCTTCGATCAGGACGCCGATTTCGCCAACCCCATCGAGCCCTCGGCTCAAGGTGGCGAGAAGCTCGCCAGAGCGATCCTGCGAGTGGTCGAGGAGCACGACTTTGCCCGGCCGCGCGCCACCATATTCGCTGTGGAAGAGCCGCACTGACGAAGTCCCAGACAAGATCGCGATCAAAGCCCTCTGTCCCGATACCGCGCAAGGGTGCTGTCCGACCGATGCGAACCAGTCCTTGTTTGGGCAGATGGACCCGTTTTCAGTTCGCGCAGAGCTGCCGCCACGGCGTTGTTGCACAACTCGGGCTTAGGCCGAGTTTGCCCTTTTCCCCATAGGTTCAGGCGACGCGCGTGATCTCGGCCCGGCCCAGGGCTGAGAAGCGGTTCATGAGAGCGATGCGGGTGTGGATCTCGGCGGCTTGGCGGTCGGGGTCTTTGGAGGCGATGCGCTCGCCAAAGGCTTTGAGGCGGCGCATCTGCGCCTCGATCCGACTTCGGGCGTGGTAGCCGGTCAGTCGCTTCCACAAGGCTCGGCCGAAGTGACGTGTCGCCCGCAGGGTCTCGTTTCTGGCTCTGGCGGCTGGGCCGTCCTCCTTCCAAGCGCGGCCGTTCCTGCGGGTCGGGAT
>NZ_JCACKG010000280.1:0-39079 GCF_059505265.1 Myxacorys chilensis
TTTATTTCACTGCCTTGCTGATTGAACTTCGCTGAAATGTCAACACAACCTAGAGATGAGAACTTATTAAGCTTTGGCTTTGACCAGTTCTCATCTCCTAACGTTAAGTACGTCAACACAAAAGAAGATGTAATAAATTTTGTCTCTTTATAATGATGAGCGATCAAAAATTGTTCGGGATTCCGAAGCTGGGTTTTTCAAGTTGAACGAACAAGAGCGATCGCTAGGATTAGGCAGAGATAGCAATAAGTCTGTAAAACCTAGAAAAGACATTCAAGCTTTAGAACAGATGTTTAATCATTGACCGGGTGGCAGTTGAGAAGATTGACCACCCGCTAATAGTTGAGTCTTCATAGCGGCGAGTTCGGCATCAATTTCATCCGTTTCACCGAGCGCTTCAATCCGTTTTTCAAGGTCGGTGCTGCCCAGTTCTGCGATCGCTTCTGAATTTGCCTCAAGCTGCAATACTTTATCTTCCATCCGCTCAAACGCATTCATGGCGCTACCCGTTCCCACGCGCCCCAGCATTTCTTGAATCTGAACCGAGGCTTTGGCAGAGCGAGCGCGGGCAATGTAGAGATCTTTTTTCGTTTTCGCTTCCTGAATTTTGCTCTCCAGTTTCATCATGTTTTGCTTCAGCCCCGTGACCACTCCCGACTGCTGACCGAGTTGCGCTTCCATCGCTTCAGCCGTGTCTAAATACGATTTGCGGCGAGTTAGAGCTTCTCGTGCGAGAGCTTCATCTCCTTTTTGCAAGGCAAGTTGCGCACGACGATACCACTCGTTAGACGTGGAGCGAGCTTGCGATGCTTGACGCTCGGTGCGTTTTTGAGTTGCGATCGCGTGTGCTACCGCTTGACGAAGCTGAATCAACTCATCCTGCATATCCAACACCGCTTGCTCCAGAATTTTTTCTGGATCTTCCATCTGTCCGATGAAGTCGTTGATATTTGCACGAATGGCACGCCAGATTCGATCAAACAGTCCCATAGCAGATCTCCGGTAGGTGGGGTATGGGGTGTAGAGAGTGAGACGTCAAGAAAAGGTGCTGATGGAAGCAATTTTTCTCTAGATCTCATCTCCTGTCCCCGCTTGCCGATTTTCCTCAATACTACCGTAGGATACAAAACCTCTTGCAAGAGTGAACTAGCAACAATTTTTTTAGCAGATGCAACGCTTCATTTTCCAGGGATGAGGGATGAGGGATGAAGGATGAAAGAATGACCGTGTTTACTTCATCCCTCATCCCTCATCCCTCATCCCTCACTTCTGATCCCTCTACCGCTGATTGATATCTGCTGAAATTCCTTGATTTTGCAAGGCTTGAGCTTTTTGTTGAGCTTCCGCTTGATTCTTAGCCGCACCAAGTTGAATCTTTCCGTCAGGACGCAGGTAAGCATCAGGAGCAACCTTGCGAGCCGCATCTAAAGAGCGATCGCCAGTAAACGGAATTTCCACTTTATAAGGGTGATTTTCATTTGAAGTTCGACTGACAACGGTTGGAGCAGCTTGAACAGGCGGCAAGTAAACCTTAGCTCGAACGGGAGGACTATAGCTTCTGATCGGCGGCAGCGAACTATAACTTCTAGCAGGGGCAGGATTGTAACTTCTGGCAGGGGGAGGACTGTAGCTTCTAGCAGGGGCAGGACTGTAGCTGCGTTGCGATTGTAGGGAGGGAAGCTCGCTTCGCGATCGCTGCCCAGAGTAGCTTCCACCGCTCGAAGAAGAAGCACTGTAGCGGCTCGCATAACTCGATGAGGTTCCTGAGGAGTAGCTTCTGGCAGGAGCAGGTTGAGAACGACTAGGCGGCGCGGCACTACTAGCTGTTGCTCCTGTGGATGAGGCAGTTCCTCCTGAAAAGCTAGGCGCTGGAGGAGAGACGACAGTGCCACCATTCGACTGCTCGTTTGAGCCGGGTTGCTGTGTCTTTGAAGAAGCAGAGGGTTGCAAAGTAGATTGACCAGCGGTTCCTACGGAGTTGCGCCCTGCGCTAATCGGAACGTTTCCTCGGGATGCGCTCTTTAACGTCGCGAGATTGTCGAGTCCTAAGTTCACAAATTCTTGAGAATCCAAGGGCACACCAACTGAAACGTCGCTTTCCCCCACAGGATTAGCCGTCGCCTGACGAATAGCAGGAGTTTCGCGCTTAGCAAAAATGCTTCCGATATTTCGTAGACTAGCGGGATTCATAATCACATATCCAAACATGGCGCTAGAGAGCAATAGCATCAGCATGGAGCCAACACCAAGCGGTGTTACCAAGCTTTCTAGAAAACTGCGTTCCACTTCGACTTGAGATTCTTCTCGCGATAGGCTTTGAAGCAATTCTTCAGAAGATTCTAAGTAGTCATCAGGAGGAGTATTAGTTTCGGTTAGATCAGCGCTATCGTCTAGATCTAGATCGGGTTCTTTGGTCATCTCTGAGGGAGACAACGCACCCTGTTCTGCCCCGGAATCTAAATCTAGATCGAGGGCAAGCCGCGCAAGTTCTGTCGAGGACTCGGAAGCATTTACATTCAAATCCTCAACACCTTGATCTTGAGAAAATGCTTGATCTTGCGAAAACGCTTTGGAGACGGAATGAGCGCCCGCTAGTTGAGGAGAACTAGCGGCTCCAAGTGAAAGCATTGCTGCTTTGATCTGCTTTTGTTGTGGCGGAGCAATGATCGATGAAAGGGAGTGTCCCACTTGTACAGTCCCTCGTTGGGGTACTCGTTGCCGTCGATATCGAGTTAATTCATCATCTAATCGAATATCTAAGCAGTCTAGTGCCCGCTGTAGTTTAGGATGGATAGACTCACTCGACGCATCGTGACGCATGTAGCACTCCAGATAATTCGTCATTCGGAGTTCGTAATTAACTTGATGTAAATTACGAATTTTTACCAGATAGTTTGCGTATTTAGTGTAGTTCAGACTTTAAGAAATGAAGCAGTTTATTCGCGCTTGAATCGCTTCTACACCAGGATAGATAAGCCGCAACCGTGCTAGTACGGAAAAACTATTAGTACAGAAACACGGGTAGTACAGCAACACTTCGTAGGAGTCACTTAACTCACTACATAGCGATCGTAGAATTTACCTCTGACAGACGACAGATCACGAGTGAGGATTTATGTTAGAGATTCAACAGCTTCTCCAATCTTTTGAATTGCCTCAAAGCCAAGAACAGCAGCAGTTCGAGCAAATCTTAGCGGATTGGACAGCGTGTGTTGGAGACGTGATCGCAGCGCAAGCTCGTCCGCTTTCAGTCCAGCGAAATGTTCTACAAGTCGCCGTTTCTAGTCCGGTATGGACGCAAACTCTTGTATTCGAGCGGCCCAAGATTCTACAGAAACTAAACGATCGGTTGGCAGTTCCGCTAGAAGAGATTCGGTTTTCCACGGTTCAATGGCATCAGCAACCCTTACTGGATATCTCTGCTGATACAACAACCGTGTGGACTAATCATCCTTGTCGGTGCTCAGATAACAGTTCTGCCAAGGGGAAGGGTAAAGCGGCAGCTCAAGCCTCTCAACTGTGTCTCACTCCAGAAACTGCCTTTGACCAATGGCTGACTCGCATTCAACAACGTAGCCAGCACTTGCCGGTGTGCCCTCAATGCCAGTGTCCAACCCCTTCAGGAGAACTAGAACGTTGGGGAGTCTGCTCACTCTGCTCAGCGCAGAAGCAGTAAAAGGCATATTTTTTGATATCTGTAAACCGTCATTCTAGGGGTATTTATATCTGGCTTTCATCAGAAGTTTGTGAATGTTTAGAAGAGCATACTTACGTATCAAGACAAATTGAAACTAGCATACCTTGCAGGAATAATTACATTTAGAAACCTTATTTATTTCTAAAACATCCAGTTAAAAGGAGTGTATAAACGTTTGGTGTTTAACTTGATCCCTGTTCAGTTTGAGGCAAAATTCCTCCAATTTCGTTCAATTTAAGAAAACCGAGTTAAATAAATAGCCACTGCAATGTAATTCTAAAAAGAATCTAAAGTCAGTCTGCTGCGTCTAAAACCTTAGAACCGTTGTATAGCAATACGTTTGCGTTGTTTGATGAAGCGATGACATAAAAAAATAGAAGGCAGAATAGATCGTGGGAATACTGCTTTAAGTCTGAAGCAAAGAAGTTAAGTTGAAGATTGTTTCAACACGTCAAGAAAATTGTTTTTTTCACAGCCATTTAAGCAGCGCGCTCTTTGAGTCGCGGCTTGAGTCATGAGTCTTGTTTTTAATCAGTCAAATTCCGTTAAAAAATCCTCTAACTATGCAACGTTCTGACTTCTTCACTTCAGCTTGTCGCCATTGTCGGCACTACCTTCCGCAAGGTAGACGCGGAGGACATTGTTCTCAATTAGATGTGCCGGTTCAGGGGCGGTGGAAAGCTTGCGCGATCGCCGCCCCTGTCTTTGAACCTGCGTGGGAATTTGATGGACTTCCAATGTGGCAACAAGAGCGGCTGGAGGTACTGCAATCTCCGATACCTACAATTTTGGAAGAAGTGAACGTTGCTGTGGTTAGTAATTCCTAGCTTGAGCCACCTTCTGCGATCGCGTTTGATGCAATGCTACTGATACCGCTTCTACAGGGGTATGGCTTTCGTGCCGTCATCACGGTGCGATTTTTTAAGGCAGCCAAGGGTATTTGCGAAAATCGGGCTGGCGTTTTTCTAGAAACGCCTGCTTGCCCTCCGATCCTTCTTCACTCATGTAGTAGAGCATAGTAGCGTTGCCTGCTAGTTCTTGTAGTCCGGCTTGTCCGTCGCAGTCTGCGTTAAATGCGGCTTTGAGACAGCGAATCGCGATCGGGCTTTTCTCTAGAATTTCATTTGCCCAATTAATGCCTTCTGCTTCAAGCTGCTCGATTGGAACGACGCAGTTAATAAGTCCCATTTCTAACGCTTGAGCGGCGGTGTATTGGCGACAGAGATACCAAATTTCTCGCGCTTTTTTTTGCCCGACAATCCGAGCCATATAGCTTGCTCCAAATCCTCCGTCAAAGCTGCCAACTTTAGGCCCGGTTTGACCAAAGATTGCGTTTTCAGCCGCGATCGTGAGATCGCATAGCACTTGCAGAACGTGTCCACCGCCGATCGCATAGCCTGCGACTAAGGCAATCACCACTTTTGGCATGGAGCGAATTAAGCGCTGTAAATCCAGCACATTTAGACGCGGCACGCCTTCATCATCTATGTATCCCGCATGACCCCGGACACTTTGATCGCCTCCAGAGCAGAAGGCGTATTTGCCGTCGGTGTGAGGCCCGGCTCCAGTTAGCAAAATAACGCCAACGCGACTGTCTTCACGGGCATTCGCGAAGGCGTCGTATAGTTCTACGATCGTTTTGGGGCGGAAAGCATTGCGTTTATGGGGTCGGTTAATCGTAATTTTGGCGATTCCGTCTGTTTTGTGATAGAGAATGTCTTCGTAGGTTTTAGCGATGTGCCAGTCAGAGGTCATGAGTCAAAGGGTTGCGAATGTGCCTAGATTATTTTTGCGCCATTGGGCATCAAGGTAACGATCGGTTTTGAGTTCTAAAAGGCGAATTCCTTCTGTTGGTAAAGGATTCAGTCGCTGGGTGAACTGCTCCCACGTTTGGATGCATTCATACTGCACCTCATAAGTCTGGCAGAGTTTGGCGAAGTCTATGTTTTGAGGCGTGGCGAAAAATTCTTCAAACGGCGGATCAAATTGGGAGATTGGCAACATGTTGAAAATGCCGCCGCCGTTGTTGTTGATCAAAATGATGGTGAGGTGTGATTTCTGCGACGTTACACCCTGCGCTAATTGGAGCAAAAATCCGTTCGTATCGTGCAATAGCGCGAGATCTCCCGTCAATAACACGGCGCTCTGCTCATGAGCGATTCCTAACGCTGTCGAAAGCGTGCCATCAATGCCATTCGCGCCGCGATTGAAAAACGGTTGAATGGCGCGATCGCTCGGTTGCCAAAAAAATTCGACATCGCGCACGGGCATGCTGTTCGAGACAAATAGCGGAGTCTGTCTAGGAAGATGTTGCGACAATAGCCACGCCGCTTTTCCCTCAAACAAACTAGCTTCGGCGGCCAAGGTCTGATCAACGTTGCGGCGCGTGTTGGATTCAGCCATTAACCAAACGTTGAGATACTGAGAATCACCTAAGCCTGTTTCTGGAGGAGTGATGTGTTCGACGGATATTGGAATGTGAATCGTCTTGCCGTGGAGCGGGTCGAGGTTGCGATCGCCCCCCGGATCAATCACATACTGTTTTGGTTGATGCACCGCTAACCATTGCCGCAGTTCTTTACTAGTTGGCATTTCTCCGATCCGGATCACGACCTCTGGCGCTAATTTTTCGGCAAGATCGGCGTTTCTCAGAATCGCGTCGTAGGTTGAAATCAGGTAGGGCTGAAGGCGGGCGTGATTTCGTACCGGGGATAATCCTTCAGCTAGGACAGGCATTCCTAGCGCTTTTGATAGGTGCGAGGTCGCAGCGCAATATCGCTCTGCATCCTTGGGCTGAGCAACCCCAGCAATGATAATTCCCCGACGTCCAGCATCCGGCATACTCCATGTCAACGATTTTGCTTCCCATACCAAGTCATCGACCGAGCGAACGTGATCAAAAAAGTCATGTGGAAACTGATCGGCGATTTCGCTCATTCCGTCCTGTTGAATTGGCGGTAATGGATCGCGAAACGGCAGATTCAAATGCACCACCCCAGCAACGGGATAGCGCGATCGCTCCCATGCCTGCACAATCGTTTGCCGCCAATATGCCAACATCGACCGTTCCAACGACGGCAACGCGACTTCAACGTAACTAGCATACGACCCGAATATTTTTTGCTGATCGATCACTTGTCCGGCATTACAGTTGCGGAGTTCCGGCGGACGATCCGCTGTCAAGACCAAAAGCGGCACTCGGCTTTCTCGCGCCTCGATCACAGCA
Organism: Myxacorys chilensis; assembly: GCF_059505265.1. Taxonomy (NCBI): domain Bacteria; kingdom Bacillati; phylum Cyanobacteriota; class Cyanophyceae; order Leptolyngbyales; family Leptolyngbyaceae; genus Myxacorys; species Myxacorys chilensis. The sequence goes on from NZ_JCACKG010000280.1 coordinate 6,924, forward strand.
GGATAAAAATTTGCCGCCGCGGTGCCAGAGGTGCAAACCAGTACCACAGGCTGACCCGTGCGCTTGGCAATTCCTAACGCAAAAAACGAGGCCGAGCGTTCATCTAAAACCGGAATTGCGGCGATGTTAGGATGGCGAGCAAACGCGATCGCTAGCGGTGCGGATCGCGAACCCGGACAAATCACCGCCGTCTTTAGACCGAGCCGTGCTAACGTCTCAGTCAGAATAGATGCCCAGAGCGTATTAGTATTACGAAAATCGAGCGGCATGAAATCAGAATAAGCGAGTACTGCTCTTCTACGGTAGTCGGTTTGCTCTTGCCTCTACGCGGTTTCTACAAAGTTGCGCTATGCGCTAATCGCCTGAAGCAACGCCTGCAACTTTAGCTGCACCTCTGCCAGTTCCTTCTCAGGATTTGAGCCTGCCACAATTCCTGCGCCTGCAAACAATCGCGCTTGACGGCCTTGAATCAAGGCAGAGCGAATGCCAACCGCAAACTCACCATTTCCCTGATGATCGACCCAACCGATCGGAGCGGCATAGAGCGATCGCTCAAAGGCTTCAAATTGGCGAATTTGCTCACAGGCTTCCCGTCTCGGCGCACCCGCTACCGCAGGAGTCGGATGCAGTTCTGCCACCACATCTAGCAAATGGACGCTAGAAGGGACGCTTGCCCGAATCGGAGTTTGCAAGTGCTGAATATTAGATAGCTGTAGCAGTCGAGCCGGGGTAAGTTGAGGGGATAATCCTAGCGTGCTTAAATGCTGCATAATCGAATCGATGACGACCTGATGCTCATGAATTTCTTTCCGACTGTTGAGCAAATGGTTGGCAAATTGAGCATCTTCTGCGGAGGTCTTGCCACGCGGGGCGGACCCAGCGAGAGCATCGGTAGTCAGGGTACGCTCTGAGAGAATTTGAGAAATACCGACCAGCCGTTCAGGACTTGCCCCGATAAAGGTTGAGCCTCTCCCGTTACTGGCTGAGAAAATATAGCAGTTTGAATACAACGTTTGAAGATGATGTAGCGAAGCCACTAAGTTGAGCGGCAGTGGAGAAAAAATATCCAGCGCATGAGCTAAAACTACTTTGTGAAACTGGTTGGCTCGAATCAGATCTAATGCCGCAGCAACAGAGGTTATAAATTGTTCGGGCGGGGCTACAAATTTCTGTTGAAAAAATGTTTTATTAGCATCGCTCAAATTCACCACTTCATATTTAACGGCTTGAATTTTTTGCAGTGTTTGCCATACCCTGTTGACAGTTGCTTCAGCATCAAAATCAGCATCAATGACAATGTTTGCAACAACTGTGTAGCGCTCCTCTAAGTTCCGTGTGAACTCTTGCGGAGTTTGGCAAAGCCACTCGTGACTCGACAAGGAGCTAGATCGGACAATCTGCCAAGCGGGTAGAAAGACCGATGCGGCGGCAAATGCATCTTCTTCGCTCGTATCAAAGAACGAGAAATTACAGAAAAAATGTGCCCCAGCAAAAGGGGCATTTAGGTCTCCAAACAAAGTTATTTTGGCTAACGCGGTTTGAATAAACTCTTTCGCCTCAGCAAAACGATGACGACCTTCTGTTTCTAATTGCAAGGCTACATCAAACGCTAAAATTGCTTCTTGATGACCGCTTTTTTCAAAATAAAAGTGACGCTGAGTCGGTTTAACAACAGAATGTAAAACAGCTAATAGATCAACTGGCTCAATTGCTAGAGAAATACTAGCGATGCGTCGCTCTTGAAGATCAGAAATGGACTCTTTGCAGGTAAGTAAAAACTGATATAGGTCTTTATAAGTAGGACGTTGATCGAGTTGATACTGAATAGCTGTCATGAGCAAACAAATCTAAAGGTTAGCTTTAATGAACCTGCGATCGATGCAAGGTGAAACCCCGTAAGAATCACACCGAGATCTAGACGATCGCAAAAGCAATCTGCGATTGGCTCGACGAAGCCCGAAAGAGCTTCACAGAGCGAAATCAAAAAGACTGCACTTAGACTATTAGCTGATCTTAATCGACTCGGTGATTTCCATTGACTAAACCAACACACAAGAAGATTTTTTACGCATCACCGAGAGCCGGAATTGGTCAGGCGGCACAAATGTTATGCCGCGCCGACTTGGGCGTACAGGACGGTCATAATTCGTTTGCAATTCGTAACAAGATAAAACGGTTGCCAACACCAGTTTCATCTCAAATAGTGACAGCGCCATTCCAATACAACTCCGATTGCCACCGCCAAACGGAAAAAATTCATAAGGTGAGAACTTTTGTTCCAAGAACCGTTCTGGCTGAAACTGATCTGGATTCTTGTAGGTCTTGGCTCTGCGGTGAGCGAGGTAAATGCAGGGAACGAGGACACTTCCGGGTTCGTAATGGTAGCCCTCCAGCGCGATCGCATGTTTCACTTTGCGCGGCTGAGCAATCAGCGCGATCGGGTAAACGCGCAATGCTTCTTTACAAACGGCAGTTAAGTACGGTAACTGAGATAGAGCCACTGGATCGGGCGTGTCTCCCATGGCCTCTAATTCACGCGCTAACCGTGTCAAACACTCTGGATGACGATGAATCCAATAGAACGCCCACGTCAGCCCTGAGGCTGTCGTTTCGTGTCCTAGCAGCAGCAACGTCATGAGTTGATCTCGAAGTTCTTGGTCGCCCATCGCCTCGCCTTGCTCGTCGCGGGCAGTCATCAGCACCGATAGAATGTCCGTTCGCTGGCTAAGATTTTGCGATCCTTCAGAGTTTGGCGAAGCCAACCGCCGCTCTGCAATTTCTGCAAAAATCAACGAGTCAATTTCCTTCTGCCGATGGAGAAAATCGCCCCAAGGACTCTGTTTTCCTAAGTTCTGCTGAAGCACTGGAAAAAAGAACTGCGTTGAATACAATGGCGACGTAATCGCTTCTAGCAATTGGCTCAGTAGCACTCGAAGTCGCTCGTAGCGTTCGCCTGGCACAAGTCCAAAGACAACTTGCAAAATGACCTGAAGCGAAATCTCCGCCATCTCCTGGCGAATAAAAATTGACGATCCAGTTTGCCACTGCTCAATTCGCGATCGCGTTAGCTGACAAATCAGATTTCCCTGACTGTAAAGCTGTTCTCGGTGCAACGCGGGCATGAGCAACTGACGCTGACGCTGATGCTGCGCTCCCGCTTGCATAATCAGCGATTGATTTCCGACCAGCGGACGAAAAATGTGGGTGACTTGACCAAACTCAAACGAGTCGGACAGCGTTGTAAAAATCGATTGAATTGATTGAGGATTGCTAAAGAAAACAACAGGGGGTGAGTTAATGCCGAGGACTCGAAGCGTGAAGGTATCGCCGTGTTGAGCGGCGCAAGCGTCGAGAAATTTTAGGGGCTGAGCTACGATCGCGAGGGTTTGTAGCAGCGGCGGCAAGTGAGAACCAGCAGGCAAAGTCATGAATGTTATGAACCTAATTTGATGCCAGCGATGTCGATGTCGACAACGATCAAGAGAACTGCTTTTCCATCATTCATTGTGCTTTAACTGAAATTCAATTTCACGTGGATAAATTAACCAAACTCGCTGCGTTGGTTGCGATAGAGTTTGCACGAGCGGCGACAGCTCATTAATTTCTCGCAGTCCTTTGGTTGTTTGAATGTTAATGCCTTTGTGATATAGCGTGTAGCCGCGACTCACCGCAACTCTTAAACCTACGTAATAGTTAGCATCAAGTCCAGCTTGAGTCAGCCAATGATGCGCTTTTTCTAGCAGGATGGCGCGATCGCACTCATCTAAATGCGTTACCTCTAGCGCTTTCAGTAAATCGCGATCCAAAAATCGACGACACATGTCAGACAGTATCGGATCGTCGTGATGTTGCCAGCGCTGAAGATGATAGACAAACACCCCGTCATCGGTCGCCAGATATTGCTCTAAGGAAGGGGAATGGTGACTTAACCAAGCACTGACATTCTCATCCGCCATCAACGTTCCAATTTGAAATAGCTGTCTTGCCCGTTCAAAGACTTTCGACAATACCCACGTCGCTGCAATATTTTTGTGATGGTTGTAGACCTGAGCGTACATGAAATAGCGGACGACTAAATAATGCTCGATCGCGGCGATGCCTTTCTGAGCCACAACCAGCTGTTGGCTGACCAGATCGTATCGCAGCGCCATCAGAATTCGATCGAGGTCAATCTTGCCGTAAGACGCGCCTGTGAAGTAGCTGTCGCGCATCAAATAGTCCAAGCGATCGCAGTCTAACTGACTCGAAATCAACTGCCAGACGATCGGCAACGGATATTTTTTGGCATAAACCTGCTCGATTTGACCCAGCAGACTTGGCGAAAACTGATCCAACAACTGCCGAATTGGAGCAGAGTGAGTCAGAATCTGCCGTGACCAGATCTCATGATCGCTGCCAAAGATTTCTTCTGCCGTATGGCTAAATGGACCATGCCCAATATCGTGAAGCATGGCCGCACAGAGCACAATCGGACGATGAGGCAGCAGTTGCGGATAGTCCCGGACGATGCGATCGAAGGCTCGCCGCGCCACCGCCATTACCCCGATCGAATGAGTAAACCGCGAGCCTTCCGCGCCGTGAAAGGTGAGACTGGCAGGACCGAGTTGCCGGATTCGTCGCAATCGTTGAAAGGCAGGAGTATCAATCAGGTTGATTAACAGCGCTTCGGTTGGGTCGTTGCTGTTGAGCGCGATCGCACCATGCAACGGATCGTGATACACCCGCTCAAATCCCACAATTCAGCCCTCACGTGTTTCCGGCGACGAGAGAATCTGAGGTGACAGTCTCAACCGCCGCTTGATACTGATTATCAACCGCCGTGCCAATTTGATCGAGGCTAATGGCTTGGTCAAGGGCCACGATGCGATCGGGCTGAATGCCTAGCTTATTGATATCCGTGTGATTTGGCGTTTCGTACTTCGCGACCGTAACCGCTAATCCTGCCCCATCAGACAGGTCAAATAGCGATTGAATTAAGCCTTTGCCAAAGGTTTTTTCGCCTACAATGGCGGCGCGTTTATTGTCGTGCAGTGCGCCTGCTAGAATTTCGCTGGCGCTAGCGGTGCCTTGATTGACCAACACCACCAGCGGATCGTTGGTTAACGCACCGCCCAGCGCTTCAAAGCTGCCAATCGTTCCTTGACGGTTAACGGTGTAAACGATCGTGCCGTCGTCTAGCCAAAGCCGCGCAATCTCAACACCCGCGTTTAGCAAGCCGCCTGGATTATTTCGCAAATCGAGAATGTAAGAATCTGCGCCTTGGCTTTCTAGCTTTGCGATCGCATGAGCGACTTCCATCGTTGCATTGGCGTTAAACTGGCTCAGCTTCAGGTATCCCACCTTTTTTCCGTTCGTTTGAGGGCGGAGTTCTGCCACGACCGGATTAACCGCAATGCGATCGCGCTTCAGCACTAGATCCTGCTCCGTCTGTCCGGTTCGCGCTACGGTCAGCGTCACCTGACTGCCAATCTTGCCCCGCATTCGCTCTGCGGCTTCATCGAGGCTCAAGCCCTGCGTCGAAACGCCATCAATCTTTAAAATAATATCTGCCGCTTGAATGCCAGACTTCGCGGCTGGTGAGCCTTCAATTGGAGAAATCACTTTGAGCAGCTTTGTCTCCAGGTCAAGGGCAATTTGCAAGCCAACGCCGGTTAACTCTCCAGAAGTCGTGGTTTGCAGACTCCGATACTGATCGGGCTTGAGCAACCGCGTAAACGGATCGTCCAACACCGCAACCATCTTTGCGATCGCCATGTAGGTCGCTTCTCGATCCGGCAATGGCTGCTTCAGATATTTCTCCCGCACTGCCCACCAATTGCTGTGGTTGAAGGTCGAATCGACGTAAGCGCGATCGATGACTCGCCAAGCTTCGTTCAAAAGCTTTTGATTCTCAGTCAGGGCATAGGCTGGAGACACGACGCCAAGTGCGATTGCCACCGACAGAATCCCAATTATGAGCGAGCGGAACCAAGAAGAGCGTTTTCTCATAGTCAGCGATCGTAGCGTGAAACGGTTATACAGTGTAGTCTGTCTTACTTTGACAAAGTTTTATAAAGCTTTCAAACCTTGAATCGAAGGAAAGATTTCTTAACAAAGTATTAAGCTTAACAAATGTCTTGAAAACAAGTCCCAAACGCCTCAATTCCTGTCCAATTGCCTCTTTCCAAGGTGTAATCACCGTTACTCTTGTGTTACATTTTTTATGAACAGCAATCATTTTTAGGAACGCTTGCTTTATGGCAAATGTGTACGACTGGTTTGACGAGCGCCTTGAAATTCAAGCGCTCTCGGAAGACGTAACCAGCAAGTACGTGCCGCCTCACGTCAATATTTTTTACTGCCTGGGCGGAATTACGCTAACTTGCTTTCTGATCCAGTTCGCCACTGGATTTGCGATGACCTTCTACTATAAGCCCACTGTGGCAGAAGCGTTTTCCTCCGTTCAGTACATCATGAATGATGTCAACTTTGGATGGCTAATTCGCTCGGTTCACAAATGGTCTGCCAGCATGATGGTGCTGATGATGATTCTGCACACCTTCCGGGTCTATCTGACGGGCGGCTTCAAAAAGCCTCGTGAGTTGACCTGGGTAACGGGCGTGATCCTGGCGGTGATCACCGTTTCCTTTGGCGTGACAGGCTACTCATTGCCTTGGGATCAAGTTGGCTACTGGGCAGTCAAAATCGTGTCGGGTGTGCCCGAAGCGATTCCGGTTGTAGGTACGCTGATTGCAGATTTGCTTAGAGGTGGTGCAAGCGTCGGTCAATCGACTCTAACTCGCTACTACAGCGCACACACCTTTGTGTTGCCATGGCTAATCGCCGTGTTTATGCTGGCGCATTTCTTGATGATTCGGAAGCAAGGTATTTCTGGCCCATTGTAAAACGTGACAATATCCGTCGCTTTACAGGTTCAAGAATCTTCTGTTTAGTTCTACTCTATAGATTGCTTGCTGTTTTCCTCTGCTGACTTCTGACCTTTAAGGAGAGCCTTTACGAATGGCAACCGTTAAGAAGCCGGATCTAAGTGATCCACAGTTGAGAGCTAAGTTGGCCAAAGGCATGGGTCACAATTATTATGGTGAACCTGCTTGGCCTAACGACCTGCTCTACATTTTCCCGGTCGTAATTTTGGGCACGATCGCACTCTGCGTCGGTTTGGCGGTTCTCGATCCTGCGATGATCGGTGAGCCTGCAAACCCATTTGCGACTCCACTTGAAATTCTACCTGAGTGGTATCTGTACCCTGTGTTCAACATTCTGCGTCTTGTGCCGAACAAGCTGCTGGGTGTCGTGCTGATGGGTTCTGTACCGCTAGGTTTGATTGTGGTTCCGTTCATTGAGAACGTGAACAAGTTCCAAAACCCATTCCGTCGTCCGGTTGCAATGGCTGTGTTCCTGTTTGGAACGGCTGTTACAATGTGGCTCGGAATTGGCGCAACCTTCCCGGTTAGCCAAGGGTTGACTCTTGGTTTCTTCTAAATCTGTTTCTTCTTGAAACAATTGATGTGTCTGCTAAAGATCTTGAGAGGTTCAGGATGTTTGGCAGGCACTATTTTTTTGGCACTATTTCTTGACTGTTAAAATACCTGCATGATGTGGAGAAGATTTCAATGACCTCGCAAGCGATTTCCGCTCAAGAGCAGCGCCACTACACACCCGAAGAGTATTTAGAGCTAGAAAGAAATGCGGCGTTTAGGAGCGAGTATGACGATGGAAAAATTACGCCAATGCCAGGTGGAACGCTTAATCACAATCAACTTTCTCTTAATTGCGCCCTTGCTTTAAGCTTGGGGTTGAAAGGGCAGAATTATCGCGTCTTCATAGCAGACGTAAAATTATGGCTGCCTAAATCTCGAAAGTTTCGTTACCCCGACATTATGGTTGTGGCTGGACAGCCTGAGCTATATAGCGATCGCAAGACAACTATCACGAATCCTCAAGTGATTATCGAAGTCTTATCTGATTCAACGGAGGACTTTGACCGAAATGAAAAATTCATACTGTATCAATCAATTCCGGCGTTTCAGGAATACATCTTAATTGATCAGAATCGAATTGCAATCAATCAATTCTTTAAGACAGGACACAAGCGCTGGACAATTGATCAGTACGATGAGCAAGATTCTGAACTGGTGCTGAAGTCGCTTGATTTAACGATCGCGATCGCAGATCTTTACGAGAAAGTCGATATTAATCCTGCTTCAACTTCGTCATGAAAATAGTGCTGGCAGCCGTTGGGGAAGAGTTGGCTGCGGCGTGGGACGGAATTTGTCAAGACTTAGAAGATGTTTCTGTGCATCGGGGTTCAATTCTAAATGTGCCGTGTGATGCGGTGGTGAGTCCCGCTAATAGCTTTGGTTTTATGGATGGTGGAATCGATGCAAGGTATAGCGATCGCTTCGGGTGGCATGTTCAAGAGCGCTTGCAAAAGCTGATTCAAACGAAACATTATGGAGAACTGCTGGTTGGCATGGCTGAGATTGTCGAGACCAATCATCCCGCAATTCCATATTTGATTGCTGCCCCAACGATGCGCATTCCGATGGTTCTACGAGATTCAGTCAATCCCTATTTAGCCGCCCGCGCTGTTCTGTTGCTAGTCAAACACGGTAAGTTTGAGTCCGGTTCGCTGGCAGGGGAGAAGATTTCAGACGTGGTTCAAACTGTTGCGTTTCCGGGCTTAGCAACGGGGATTGGACAGGTGGATGTCAATGTTTGTGCTCGGCAAGTCCGTGCCGCGATTGAAGATATAGTCCTGGGTAGCGAGTTTCCGACATCATGGGCAGATGCTCAAGCAAGACATCGGCGTTTGTGTGGAGACTAGAGAGTGAAGAACGAAACGTGATCACCGCTCTGGAATTAGTGCGAAGTGCGATCGCCCAAAGAACCGCTTTTCGATCTTCAAGGATCGAGTCTCAGTACCCCTCCTTAACTATCTGGTGTCAATAACCGATATAGATTGCCCGCTTAGATGTATCAGTACAGGACTACGATCGCCTGCCATCAGTGAGTTTTGGTTATCTGCAACGGGAATTCCATCAGCAGTAGTCAATGTATGTTCAGCCATAGTGATTTCTCCATCACTTTACTGAGATGCTGCTCCTGGGCTACAGATCGAGCATGTCTTCATCAACAGCCGATTTAATCCTAGCCATTATGAATTCTTTTGAATCACATAGTCGAAACGATTCCGATTTAGAAACTTTTTCAAAGAGATCACAACAGACCGTAATAATCCGTCTTTTGAACCTCAGCAAACGACAAAACCCCAGCTCGAAGAGCTAGGGTTAGGAATAGTAAGAATTTAGTCAGAAGATTTACAGCTCGGTTGTAGAGGAGAGCCGTAGGCGTTAAGAGTTTGAATAATTGGTAGACAAGATTTTAGCGCAATTGTAGAATTTGGTTCAAATTGGGTAAATTCCTACGTCTGAGAATCTATGAAAAGTTCAAGGAAGATTAGATTTAGCTACAAGCAAGTGTTCCGCGTATCTTTATTACTCAACGCTGTACTGATTATTTTAGGGACAGTGCTTTTTCTGAAGTCGCCAGCATCGGCACTATCCATTGATGTGATTGGCTCGACGGGAACTTCCAAGTCTTACAAGCTGGGAATCGTACCAAATGACATTGTGTTTGTGTACTGCAATGAGGGTCGCAGTACAGCCTCTCTAGGTTACTTGAGAAATACTCAAGCGCTCACTTGCGCTTCACGGTAGTTTTTTAGCGTTGTGGAAGCGAGAAGACCCCGCCTCCGCAGTTTCTACAGAGGTGCGATTGACGCTATGTCCTTCGGAGCCTGCGCCTTTGGCGCTAGGCGCACCACTCATCTATCCCATTCCGGGAATCAGTCCGCCACTTAACCGCTTCAGCGCACGAGTAGCGACATCTGCATAGCGCAACTCGCCGCACATAATTTTGCCCAACCGATCGGTTGCAGTCGGACGTTTCACGCCCACTTTGTAACCAATTCCCGGTACACGGTAGAACACACCTGCTAAGCGTTGCGCCCACGCCATATCACTTCCCCATTCCTGCTGAATCGTGGTGGTGTAGGTGGCCAGCGCATTTGGATTGCCAGCCAACGCTTGATCGATGGCTTCGGCTGCCTTCATGCCAGTAAACATTGATGGGCGAATTCCTTCAGCCGTCATTGGGTCTACGATCGCAGCACTCTCTCCAGCCAATAGCGCATTCCGGGTGTGCAGTGTCTCATCGCCATCCCAAAACGCGATTGGGTGCTGATAGATTTGCGCGCCCGCCGTGTTGATTCTGGCTTCTGCAGCATAGTCAAGCAGGGCTGCCTTGAGATCTAGGCCATCTCCGCCACGAAATGTTGCTGTTCCGGCGGAGAAGCCATCTGCTTTGGGAAGACTCCAGACAAAACCATTTTTGACCATCCCAAAATCAAACTGCGCCGCGCCGCTATCCGCATTAGGCACTTCCATCACGGCTCCCATACGGGTTTTGCGCTCCTTAAAGCCCAACCACTTCGCCATAGGACCTTTCGCCCCATCTGCTGCAATCAGGTAGCGGGCTTCTAAGGTTCCTTCGGTGGTGTTGACTTGCCAGTGGTCGCCCTTAAACTCGATGCCTGTAACGGCAGTATTGTCGCGCAGTTCTGCACCAAGTTGCTGAGCTTGTTTGATCAAGAAGTGATCAAATTCATCACGTCGCACCATCCACATTGGCTCTGGTGTGTTGAGCGTTGCATTAACCGGATCGCCCAATTTCCAGGTGTAGCGAATTGTGTTGACTTTGCGAGAGATCACAGGACTGAAATCGCAATCAAACCATTGCGCGATCGCAGGGGACACTCCACCACTACACGCTTTATATCGGGGAAGAGCATCCTTTTCTAGGACTAATACTGAGCGTCCCCGCTTAGCGAGGTGGTAAGCAGCAGTTCCTCCGGCGGGTCCGGCTCCGACAACGATACAGTCAAACATGCTGAGACTTCACTCCTAACGACATCAACTTCTCAACTAGCTCATTCAGAGGCTTACACCCCTAATCCGAACGATTTAGAGATTCCCTATCTAAGCTGTTTACTTCGACGAACTTAGATTACCTCAGGCAATGTAACGTGTTTTATACCGTTTGACACGAATTGTTTTTCTTACGTGAATTTTCTACGTAATTCATGTTTGTCATTTAGGACGGAAATAGAGGCTTAAATGCCTCAGATTCTGAAATTTTCAGTGTTTTTAGAATATAGCGTTTTTGGAATCTTAATAATGTGTGCCTATTTTTGTAGAAGCGATCGCGTAACAAACTGTAGCCAGCCAAGCGTTAAACCCGGAGTTTAGACGTGGAGTGAGTCCGACATCCTTCTGCAAATAATTTTTCAGCCTATTAACCTACTGTCATCTTTAGTACAAGGTTTTGATGAGTACAAAGTTTTGATGTAGCAGTAGTATGGCTTCATCGAATTCTTACATTGATTCAGATTTTAGTGAGCTGAGTTAGCTCATGACTTTGCTCTCGATTAGCTCTGCTTAGCTTCTATTTGTACAACATTCTCTAGCCAAGCCCGCATTTTACCCGGATTCAGCAACCCGTAAGGGTCAACTTTCTGTTTGAATTGAAGTTGAGCTATATCTACTGTTTTCATACCGCCATCCTCAATCAGATAGGTGTGCGGATTAAAGATATAGGCTCCTTTAGATTCGTGATATTTGATGATCTCATTCAGACGTTCTTCTGTAGAATAGCGAACTAACTGAAGCGATGCAGGACGGGCAGTTCCGCCATAGCGCAAAAACTCTAAATGCATCATGATTTCGTTTCCAAAATGATGATACATGTGTTCAATTAGTTCTAGGTTCTTGTCATTTGGAAACAGAGCCTGTAAGTAAGTAATCGTTGGATCAACGCTGCGAGCATGAAGCGTCGTATGATTCCAAGAATATTCTGCAAGCATTACTCCTCGACTCATATCTTGGGCGCTCTTTTGATAGGTAATCGTGCCATTAAATTCTTCCAAAAATTCGTTTAACGGCTCTAAACATGTCTCGGAAACCATCAATAAAGCACAGTGAGTTCCGTTTGGAATATAGCTCTTTAACGCTGCAAAATAATTTGGAATTGGGTCAGGGCAAATACAAACCAATTTTTTAAGCATTCCATCTGCATCGCTCAGCGCTTGACCAAATCGTGCAGCGCTCATGAAATCAGGAAAGGTCGCAATGATTTCTGTCCAAGGATAGGCGGGAGCTAAAGGAATTTCTAATTCCGTAATAATCCCATTTGTGCCATAGGCGTGCGCCACTTTGTAGACGTCATCGCCGCGCAGTTCAATTACACGCGGCTGATCTTCCATCGTGACAACTCGAACCGCTAAAAGATTGCCGCGATCGCGCAGTTGTCCGTACATCACCGAGCCAATTCCGCCACTGCCGCCGCCAATAAATCCTCCAATCGTAGCGGTTCGATACGTCGAGGGAGCCATGCGAATTTCCCAACCGATTTCTCGCGTCTGTTTGTCGATCGCGGCTAATTTTGCTCCGGGTTCCACACAAGCTAGACCCGGTTTCATCCACTTCACGGCGGTCATTCGGGTCATGTCTAAAATGACGCCCCCTTCGAGCGGGATGCACTGCCCGTAGTTTCCGGTTCCTGCACCTCGCACGGTCAGCGGAATCTTATATTTCACACAAGCCTGAGCCACACGGAGCACTTCCGCTTCGTTCGCTGGACGAATTACAACATCGCCCACTTTGTCTTTCAGTTGTGACGTTAAGACCGGGCTGAAGTGATAGTAGTCCTGCGATAGTTTGGCAACTTGGCTCGGGTCAGTGATGAGGTCGAGTCCATTGAGGTCGCTCAGAAGTGCGTCTAGATGGGTGGTGGCTGAAGTCATAATGCTAAGCGAAGCCTCTTTATATCTAACCTATAGAATTATTCGGGAAAAAAGTTAGTATCTAAAACCTCCGAAATGGAGTAAGAGCAACCTTGAGGAAAGGTTTCAGGAGGTAAACCTGTTTCTGCTGCGGCTTGGGCAACGGCTTTTCGGTAGCATTTCTCAAGTACCTCACTTGGATAAGCGGTGAGACTAGGAGAATCTTCGAGGATGTCTTCAATGCGCTGACGATGCTCGACGATGCTACCCTTCCAACTGCCGCTTCTCTTGCTAGGTTGATAGTGCCATTTTAGGAGATGCAGTAAAAGAACGATGAGATTACTTCTCAAGTGTTGTCGTTCCCTGCGTGCCATTCCTTCCATTTCCTCGATCACATTTTCCCAGTCTACGCTGGCATAGTCTTGGTGCTTTAGCTTTTTAACCGTAGTCTCAATCCAGCTAATATAGTCTGCGTTGTAGAGATTTGATTGACGGGCTAGGTCTGTATTCATCATTTGGTTGCCTTACTCATTTGTTTGAGCAGAGTTTACTTGGTCAGAGAAGATTGCGAGGAGAAAATTGGCATCTAAAATCTCAATTGCTGAGTAAGGACAACGATTAGGAAACGTTTCAGGCGATAAGCCTGTTTCTACTGATGCTTGTACGGTTGCATCCTCATAACTTTCATCAAAAATCTCTTCTAAATAAGGCTTTAAGCTAGGGGAGTCTCTAAGAGCCTTGAGAATGCGTCTGCGATGTTCAACAATGCTACCCTTCCAACTACCGCTTCTTTGATCGGGCTGGTAGTGCCACTTTAATAGATGGATCAAGAGAATTGTGAGATTGCTCTCAAAGCCTTGACGCTCGCTACGCCCCATATCTTCGACTTCCTCAATCAGATTTTCCCAATCGATACTGGTGTAATCGCGATCTTTTAGGTTTTTGGCGGTTGTCTCGATCCATTTCAAATAATCTGTCTCGTACAGATTGATTTGTAGATTTATATTCATGACAAACAACTCCTAAAACTACTTCACAAATAAATCATCTAACTCAGCATAATCGGGTAATGCGGTTTCGATCGCGTTGCCATCTCTTAGAACGATTCGATCGTGCTGCGATCGCGACAATAGTTCACTGTAGTTTCGCGCCTTGAATATAATTAAGTCCGCAGGCAGCCCAACCCCAATCCGCCCCACATTTGGTAATCCCATCAGATCGGCTGGAGTTGACGTAATGGCATTCACCCAGTCTCCATAGGGATGATCAAGTTGAGCAATGCGAACGGACATGTTAAAAACTTCAAATGCATCATGATCACCAAATGCGAAAAATGGATCACGGCAATTGTCAGATGCGATCGCAACGGGAACTTTAGCCGCTTTAAGTTCGTGCAGTAATGTTACGCCTCGCCAACGAGGAGTTTGCTTTGGCAGCCGTCCTTGCAGATATAGATTGCACATTGGCAAACTCACCACTCCAATTCCAGCTTTTCTAACCAGTTGAATGGTCTTATTAGCTTCAGTATCTTCTTGAGCCGATAGACTACAGCAATGTCCGCAAACGACCTTACTTTTGTATTGATGACGCAGAACGGCTTGAGCAATGTATCGTAGCGTCATTGAATTTGGGTCGTTTGTTTCATCGCTGTGAAAGTCAAGATGAAGCTTGCGCTCTTTCGCTAATGCAAACACTCGATCTAGTTGTTGGTCAATGTCAGGATTCATGTAAACAACGCCGCCTAAGATGCCATTAGATTGAGCGACTAAATCTGCTAATGCTTCACCTTCAGGTGCAAGAAAATAGTCTAACGGAACGAGCGAAACGGCTTGGAGAATCATGCGATCGCGCCATTGCTCTCTCAAGTCTCGAAACACGCTGAAACTCATCTCGCCTTGTTTGCCAAACGAATCAATGTGTGTGCGAATCGCTTTTGTGCCATGGGCATAACTACACTTCAATCCAAATTCCATACGGCGATACACATCTTCAGCAGTCCACTTCTTAGCGTCAGATTTCGCGGCGATCAAAGCGCTATCGAATGTGCCATCTGGGTTCGGTGTTCGAGTCCAACTGTGTCCTTTGTCTAAATGAGTGTGCAAATCCACAAAACATGACCACACCATCCGACCTTTGAGATCTAACGAGGGGTGAGTATAGGTATCGTAAGTTCCGGCAGCTAAAATTGTTGAAATTGCCCCGTCTACAATTTCTAAATCAACCGACAGCAAGCCATCATTCGCTGCTTTGCGGCTTGTCCATTTATTGCCGCTCACAATCAGAGACGCTGGAACATGGGCATTACGGAGCCAATAGTGATTTGAGTCAAAGATCATGGGATGCAAGCAGCTTAAAAGTCTATTTTCAGCGATCGCAGGAACTTTGCGTAGCGCGCTCTAATCGGTTCTTATGGAGTGGCGCTGTCAATGTAGACAACAGGTGAATGAGCATAACGAAGCGCGATCGCGAGGCATTAGGCCTGTAGACATCATAAATGACCAATAACAGATGACCAACTTAAACAAAAAGCTGGTGACTTCCTTTCAGAAGTCACCAGCTTTTTAAGATTTAGAACTTAATCGCTAGGACTCTAGCAACTAGCTGTTCACTACTTCGACTCGGTGAAGTCAGCGTCGATCACATCATCACCACTCGGAGCCGCTCCACTATCGGGGGCTGCGCCTGCATCAGGTCCAGCAGCATCGCCGCCCGACTGCTGATACAGATTGGTTGTGATGCCGTAGAGGGCTTGTTGCAGATCGGTGGTGAGTGTCTTGATCCGATCGAAATCTTCCGATGCGATCGCTTCGCGCAGATCTTTCACCAATCCATCCACCTTAGTCTTGTCGTCTGCCGGAACCTTATCGCCAAGCTCACTCATCTGCTTCTCAGCTTGGTAAGCCAGCGAGTCAGCTTGGTTCTTGAGGTCGATGCGCTCACGCCGCTCTTTGTCGGTCGATGCGTTTTGTTCTGCATCGCGCACCATCCGCTCAACATCATCCTTAGGCAGCGTCGAAGCACCCGTAATGCTGATCGACTGCTCTTTGCCAGTGCCCTTATCTTTCGCCGAGACGGTTAAGATGCCGTTTGCGTCGATGTCAAAAGTGACTTCGATTTGAGGGACGCCACGTGGAGCCGGAGGAATGCCGTCTAAACGGAAGGTTCCAAGGCTCTTGTTGTCGTTCGACATCTCGCGCTCACCTTGCAGCACGTGAATTTCCACGTTGCTTTGTCCATCTACTGCTGTCGAGAACACTTCAGATTTCTTGGTTGGAATCGTGGTGTTACGAGGAATAATCTTAGTCATTACGCCGCCCAAGGTTTCAACACCGAGAGAGAGCGGAGACACATCCAGCAACAGAATGTCTTTGACTTCCCCAGCCAAGACGCCTGCTTGAATTGCTGCACCAACAGCAACTACTTCATCTGGGTTCACGGTCTGGTTGGGAGCTTTGCCAAGGACACGCTTCACAACATCTTGTACTGCTGGCATCCGAGTCGAACCACCGACGAGAACCACTTCGTCAATTTTGCTCTTGTCGAGCTTAGAATCGCGGAGAGCAGCTTCAACAGGAATGCGACAGCGATCGAAGAGATCGGCACACAATTCCTCAAATTTGCCGCGCGTTAGCGTCGTGTCGAGGTGCTTCGGACCGTCTTGCGTTGCGGTGATGAACGGCAAGTTGATTTCAGCTTGAGTGACGCTGGAAAGCTCCATTTTTGCCTTCTCAGCCGCTTCAGTTAAACGCTGTAGGGCTTGCTTGTCTTTCCGCAAGTCAATGCCTTCTGCCTTCTGAAACTCAGCCGCTAGGTAATCCACGATCTTCTTGTCGAAGTCGTCACCACCCAAGTGAGTGTCACCAGAGGTCGCCAACACTTCAAACACGCCATCACCTACTTCGAGGATGGATACGTCAAACGTACCACCACCCAAGTCAAAGACGAGGATCGTTTCGTTGCTCTTCTTGTCGAGACCGTATGCTAGCGATGCAGCCGTCGGCTCGTTGATAATCCGCAGGACTTCAACACCCGCGATCTTTCCAGCGTCTTTCGTCGCCTGACGCTGCGAGTCGTTGAAGTAAGCCGGAACCGTAATCACGGCTTGGGTAACGGTTTCACCCAAGTACTTGCTGGCGTCTTCAACCAGCTTGCGAAGCACTTGCGAGGAGATTTCTTCGGGAGCAAACTGCTTACCCGCTGCAGGACAGTCAAGTTTGACGTTGCCGCCTGCGTTAATCACTTTGTAAGAAACTTCGGTGGCTTCATGCGTCACTTCGTCAAATCGACGACCAATAAAGCGTTTTACCGAATAGAACGTGTTTTCAGGGTTCATCACGGCTTGGCGCTTAGCAATTTGACCGACTAAGCGATCGCCGTTTTTTGCAAATGCCACAACCGAGGGGGTCGTGCGGAACCCTTCTGCGTTAGCAATGACAGTGGGCTTGCCACCCTCCATGACTGCAACACACGAGTTTGTCGTTCCTAAATCAATTCCAACAACCTTTGCCATATCTGTGCTTTGGCTCCATCAAATCAGCGAGTTAACTTTGGGGATTGGCGAGTCGTGCCAGAAGCAGGAGGGCGGCGCGGACTCAAACGGGTTTGCGAAAGAGTAAAACCTAATTACCTGAAGCAACACAAATCCCCCTCCTTATATACTGTTCAGGTTCGGCACTTCCATGAAGGGGTATTTACCGAACCTATCTTGGTGGGGTGAGAGGGGGACGTCAGGGGAAGAAAGGGCTGAAACAGGCTCCCTGTCTAATTTCTAAGCCCAATCATCCCCGCTTCAGAAGCTTAGTGCCAAGCGTCACCTGTCATTTCGGCGGTTGCGTCTGTGGTTGATGCGAAATTGCGCTCTGCGCTAATCGCTTCGGGTTGAGCCGCTTCAGCAGGAGCGACTGGCTCTGCCAAGTTCCCTTGGATCGCTTCGGGAGCGGGATCACCTAGCACGTTCACTTTCACAACCGAGGGCTTGACAGCTTGCAGTCGGGGTAGAGTCAAGGTCAAGATGCCATCTTTGAACTCGGCTTTGACCTGCTCGTTCTGTACGGGAGCAGGAAGCGGAATCACGCGCTGGAAAGTACCATAGCGGAACTCCGAGCGGAAGTAGCCGTTATTTTCAGTCTTCTCGAACTTGTGTTCACCAGAGATGGAAACTGCCTTCTGACCGACTTGGACATCGAGATTCTTGGCATCGATGCCAGGAAGTTGAGCGCGGAGAGTGAACTCAGTGTCTGTACTCGCAAGTTCAACTGCCGGAGACCAATGCTCAGACTTAAGCAGCGCTTCGCGAGTCGGTGCTAGGTCTTCAAACATGCGGTCAAATTGACGCCGAGCAGCTTCCATTTCTTGCCAAGGTTGCCAACGGAGAGTCATCATTACAGTCACCTTTTAGAGTCATTAAAGAGAGGGTAGAAGACAGGAAGTTGTTCATCTCAGTGGTGTGAATCAACTGCCTTGTCTGTATGTATCTACTGTATAGGGGGAGCGCGATCGCGGCATTGAGGCAAACCGTAACAGGGCTGTTGTGGTTCCCGATGGCTGAAAATTTCAGCGATGTTAGGTTTACCGTTCAAGCCGTTGGGGTTTACCGTATAGATACGATTACCTTTGTGTTGTGGCTATGGCTGGCGTTTTTATCAACCCCAAAACCGACTTTGCGTTCAAGAAGATCTTTGGCTCAAAACGGAGTAAAGATATTTTGATCAGCTTTCTCAATGCCATTCTCTATCAGGGACGATCGATCATTGAGGATGTAGAGATTCTCGACCCGTATCAAGCGCCGCGTATTAAAGGCATAAAAGATTCTTACGTTGATGTGAAGGCAACGATCGTAGGCGGTAAAACGGTCATCATTGAGATGCAGGCTCTAAATGTATTGGGATTTGAGAAACGAGTTCTGTATAATGCTGCGAAAGCGTTTTCAGTTCAACTTAATGTTGGAGAAGACTACACACTACTTAATTCTGTGATTGCACTAACGATTACAGATTTTGAGATGTTTCCTGAAACGCAGAAAGTCATCTCTCGATACAAACTTAAAGAACAAGAAGAACTCACCGATTATAGCGACGACATCGAACTTGTGTTTGTCGAGTTGCCCAAGTTTCAGAAGTCGCTTGAAGAGCTAGAGACGATCACAGACAAGTGGTTGTACTTTCTCAAGTGTGCCAATCAGCTTCAAGCAGTGCCGTCTAGCTTGGATTCAGTTCCGGCGATTCATCGCGCTTTTGAAGTAGCTAAGCAAAGTAGGTTGTCTCGAAAAGAATTAGAGGTATTGGACAAGCAACAAATGTTTATTCACGATAGCCGAAACGCAATTCTCAAGGCTCAGCAAGACGCCAGAGAGCGAGGACTACAAGAAGGCAGACAAGAAGGAGAAGAAATTGGGGCGAAGAAAACCGCGATCGCAATTGCTCAGCAGCTCCTCGGTGTACTTGACGCAGACACTATTAGCCAAAAAACTGGACTGACGATCGCTGAAATTCAATCCTTGCCCCACTGAAAACTGCCGTTCTGCAATTGAACATCGCTCAAGCTATTTAGTTCTAGCGCTTTTGGCACGAGTCACACTGTCCACAGTGGAACGCTTTGGCTTCTGTCTCAAACCCAAAGGCAGAAAGCAGAAATTGCCAGCGGCAACCTTTTGTCGTGAGATAGTTTCGCATGGGTTGTGCAGAGTTTAAGGTTGCGTTGTGCTTCGTATTTTGAGGCAGATTGATTTTGTAATGGAAGGGGTCGCTCCAGGTGAGGTTGCCGCTACTGTGCAGCAGAGACAGCGCGATCGCACCCTCTTTAAACTGTTTGGAAACATCTGCTACTGATCCCTCAGTTGGAATTTTTTGAGCTAATTGTTGAGCCGATTGAATCTGCGATCGCGCTTGACGCTGAAAGAAGTCCCAACGCTGTTTGTCGTCTGGATCGAGCCAATTGCTGGCCAGGGTCAGCGCGATCGCCCGCTTGCCATCTCGTCCAGCTCGCCCAATTTCCTGCACATATTCACTGAGCAACAACGGCGCGTGATAATGCACAATCCATCGCAAGTCGGACTTGTCGATTCCCATTCCAAAGGCGTTTGTACAGACTACAAACTGCAATTTGCCACTTAGCCAGTCGTGTTCAATTTGGCGGCGATTCGCATCAGGGGCGCAAGTTTTGGAGGGAGCGATCCAAGGGAGCTTGGCAGAGCCAATCGCTCCAAGTCCAGCATGGTAGGCAGCCGTCCGGTAGCCTTGCTGCTGCAATTGAGCGGCTAGGGCTTCGCTGTCGCTCCGTGTCCGAACGTAGACTAATCCGGGTTGCTGACCTTGGGCTTGGATGAACTGAAACAAGCGCTGGCGGCGTCCTTTTGGGGTTGAAACTGACTGGACGTTGAGCGATAGATTAGCGCGGTAGGGACTGAGGCGGAACAGATTAGGGGCGTCGAGGTGGAGGACTCGTTGAATTGTTTGTTGCGTGATCGGATCGGCGGTGGCGGTAAAGGCTGCGATCGCAATGTGAGTTCCGGGCGGTTTGTGTTGTAGCAGGGCAGGACGAACAGCTCCTAATCGGTAGTAGGCAGGGCGAAAGGTTTCTCCCCACTGGGCAAGGCAATGCGCCTCGTCTAAAATTAAGCCGTTGATTTTGAGGTCAGGGGCACAGAGCCGCTGCCACACAGAAGCGCTCAACAATGTTTCAGGAGATAAATACAGCAGGCGTAGTTGCTGCGTTTCTAGTGCCCACAACACCTTCTTGCGGTCTGCGTTTGGCATCTCGCTATGCAGAAGTGCGGCGGGCAAGCGTCGCCGTTTCAGGTCTTGAACCTGATTTTCCATCAATGCAACGAGGGGCGAGACGATTAGAGTGAGGCCCGATTGCATCAGTGCTGGAAGTTGGAAGCAAATTGATTTGCCGCCCCCCGTTGGCAGAATGATTAGGGCATCTTGTCCGGTCAACAGCGTTTGAATGATTTCGCCCTGCGGGAATCGGAAGTCGGAGTAGCCCCAAATCTGTTGAAGGAGCAATTTCATCGAAGCTTGTATCTTTGATGCTAGTCGCGGCTGAGCGAGCGGGGGCTGAGAAGAATCCATGCTTGGGAGAAAATACGCTTTCTGTAGAATACCCGGACAGAGGCTTGGCGCTGAGTTTGAGTTAAAATTTTGCCTCAGTTTCTATGACAGATTGGGCTTTTTAGATACAGCGCGAGGATTCGTGTCAAATTCTCTTCAGGGCAGGATGGAATCGACGCGATCGCGCCTCTGGTGAGATTCCAGTCTCAGCAAACTCTTTCGCAATTAGCCTGTAGCTGAAGCCTTTGCAAATTAATCTGCAATGAGGAAGGGGCGGAAGAGGTGAATGGCTCCTTTTTTGACACCTTTGAGGTAAAAAGCCCGAAGTTTCAAGCTCTGAAGGCGAAACATGGAGTTCTGAGCCTGGAGTTCCGAGCAAAAAGCCTGAAGTTCCGGGTTCCGAAGGCGAAAGACCGGGTTCTGAGCTTGAAGTTCCGAGTAAAAAGCTTGGAGTTTCAAGCTCTGAAGGCGAAACATGGAGTTCTGAGCCTGGAGTTCCGAGTAAAAAGCCTGAAGTCTCGCGTTCTGGACGTGGAACATCGAGTTCCGAGCTTCATCTTTCGAGTAAGGAACCTGAAACTTGGGGATCTGAGGTCAAAGCTTTTAGATTGGCACTGAAGCTTTGCAATTGATTCGCCAAGCTTCAAAACATTGAACTGTTTAACGAGCAATGTTAGGAAGAATCTCATAAAGCGTTACAAGATCTTTGAGGATGCGATCGCGACAACATGAGTAAAAACTGCCTAAGACATGCCAAAGGTTTTAATTTCTACAACAATACAGAGTATGAAAAGCCCAATGCCCTGTTAGTCTGTTTTGAGCAAGAGAAAAACCGGCGCAAACAACTCGTAATATCATCCTCTACGCCGAAACCAACACATTGAATGATTCTCTGAACGTCACTGTGAACATTAAGGACAATCTGTTTTTTGGAACGTCCCCAACACGGGACAATGCGCTAATCTTTGACCCAACATTTGGACAATGGGGGACTCAATTAAAGAAATTTACCACCCCGATCGCGAGCTTCTGAACCGTTTACCTGCCAATTCAGGAGCCATTATCTCGGATTAAAATTGGCAGCGAAATTGAAAAGTAGGAAAGCGAGTATTTACGCTAAGCTGTATTGCTGATAGGACTTACGCAATACCCGAAAGCTTTGTGCCAATCCTGGCTAACCAGGAAATTATCCCCCTTTTTCTTCTTATGCCCAACGTCTTTGAGCTTCGCCATCACAACCGGATCTTCCAATTTCTTCTTGTTGGTCTACTCACCGCTAGTGGCTGCACCGATCGCAACCCGACCGCCGCAACCGTTAATCCTGCTGCTGAGAGCGCTGCTAATAAAACCGTCGTGCCTCCCGTCGCGCAAAGTCCGCTTGCCGTTGCGATCGGGACACCCGACCCTCAAACCTCGGAGACCGTCAAGCAATACTTGAGCAAGTTAGCGGCTCAGGGCTATTCGGAACAAGATCAGGGCGTCTGGATACAATCGGGCAGCACCTTACTGGCAAATCACCAAGGTACAACTCCACTCTCAGCCGCGTCTCTCACAAAAGTCGCGACCTCGCTCGCAGCACTGCAAACCTTTGGGGTTGATCATCGGTTTGAAACGCTAATTGGCACAAACGGCAGCGTTGAGAATGGCATTGTCAAAGGTGATCTGATTGTCGTTGGTAATAACGACCCATTTTTCGTGTGGGAAGAAGCGATCGCAGTTGGCAATCTTCTGAACCAAATGCAGATCAAGCAAGTGACCGGAAAGCTAATCGTCGTCGGTCGCTTCTTTATGAACTTCGAGGTTGATCCGGCTCAATCGGGGGCATTGCTGAAGCAAAGCTTAGACTCTAGAACGTGGTCAGGAGAAGTCGCAGAGCAATATCGAACCCTGCCTGCTGGAACGGCAAAACCTACGGTTGCGATCGCAGGTGGCGTTCAAGCGGCATCGGCTCCTCCAGATACCTTCAGACCTCTGCTAAAGCACCAGTCCCTACCGCTTGCAGAACTGCTTAAGAAAATGAATCGCTACAGCAATAACCTAATGGCGGAGATCATTGCAAGTTCGGTCGGGGGCGCAAAAGTAGTATCGTATAAAGCTGCCCAAGCCGCTGGTGTTCCTCAAGCCGAAATTACATTGGTCAACGGCTCAGGCTTAGCTGTCGAAAACCGGATTTCTCCTCGTGCAGTCTGCTCCATGTTTCTAGCAATTGAGCGGTATCTTGAGCCAAAGAAGATGACGATCGCAGATATTTTTGCGGTAGTCGGACAAGACACCGGAATTCTTGAAACGCGCAATCTACCCACGCAAACCGTGACAAAATCTGGCAGTTTAGACGCAGTAAGCGCTTTAGCAGGCGCATTTCCAACCCGTCAAAAAGGCGTCGTTTGGTTTGTGGTGATGAACGGCGGAGGCTCAAATTTAGATGGCTTCCGCGCCGGACAAGAAACGCTGCTGCGATCGCTCGTTGGACAGTGGGGAACGGCTCAAGCGGCTCCCTCTGAACTAGTGGCGAATCGCGATCGCAGCACCCTGACCTCCATCACCGAACGGGTGAATTAGCAACCAATTGGCTGATGATCTAGTAACTAAGCTGGTGAAGTAGAGCATCGCAACACCGATGCTCAAAACCTTTAAGCGCCAGGAGATTGATCCATCAACTCTGACGTGACTTCATCAATGGTCTTGTTGAGGAAAACGGCGCTCTCATCCACTGCACGAATCCAAGAAACGGGAAACCAGGAGGGTTCGCTTTGAGGAGCACCCTGCTTACTGTGCTTTGTAAATTTGACGTACTGATCGCCTTCTAACCCATCAACATTGCCAATATGGACGTCCGATGCACCGTCTAGACCTCCCCGTCCTTCAGCATAAACAGCAAGATTCTCTTTGATCTTGGAAATATCCATCACAAACCTCTCAATTCAAATAGTTCACTAAATAGGCAAACGTGCAAATTGCAGCACGATCCAAAACCATCTATTAAGGTGTGCTTAGCGTAAAGCCTAGCTCTATACAGACTGCCACCTCAAACGTCAGTTCTAGAGAAGCTTTCAGATTACGGGTTTGGCGATCGCAAGACATCATTCTCCAGACCGAACCTTAATGCCCACCTACGACTGATGAGAAGCTCTGTGGCCAAGGGCTGAGCCTTTCACAACTAGTTAACGTCAATTTGGGGTTAAGCCATCAGTGCCAAAGCCACGCTCCAACCCGCCCTCGCTTCTCGACCCGTCCCCTCTCATTTCCCTTAGCGAGGGGGTGTCGGGGGACGGCTTCCGTCTCCTGACGAGCGGGGGCGCGGGGGGAAGTCCCCCGAATTGTGGCAACGCCACCCAACCCGCTCTAATCGTCTTATCCCGAATTCACGTTAGTTAGTATTTCTGTTTAGCGCCCTTTCAGAATTCAGTGAAGAAACCAGGCCCAATACAAATTTGATCTGCATTGACAAATATGAGGCTAACCAAAGATAAAACTAAACCATGCATCGAGCCAACATGTCATCATAATCTGATAAACCATCAGGAAAAGCTGTTGTGACCTATGAATAATGAGTCATACAGCATTTGAGACATCCGAATTTTAGGAGATGAGTGAATGAAATCGATTCTAAAGCGAAACCTTCTTAGCAGCCTGTGTAGTGCAAGTCTAGGCTTTGCGGTGCTTGCCGGATGCGCCCCATCCAATCCGCCTGTTGCCGTTACCCCCGAAGCTACCCCGTCCCAACTTCCGCCGCCTCCCCCTCAAGCGGCTATTAAAGCTGCTCCAAATAATGCGGCTCCAGATAATGCTCCAACCGTTCAAGCGCCTACTAGTGCTTCTCCAGGTTCATCTCCGACGGCCCAAGCCTCACCTAGCACTGACGGCAACCGCGATCGCGGTCAAATTACCTTCCCTGCTGGCAGTACCTCAACCAGCGTCGACGGAAATCTTGCTAGCAAAGCAATCGATCGCTATACCTTTACGGCCTCTGCTGGGCAGAATGGCACAATTTCCGTCGAGTCCCCCAACCAAACGGTTCTGCTAACGCTGATCGATCCTCAAGGCAGCCCAATTCAACGCTATCAGAGCGGTGCTTCTAGCTGGAGCGGTAAACTAAATGACAATGGAACGTACATCGTCGATGTTGTTGCTACAGGAGACGCATCGACTTACAAGTTAAACGTTTCTATTCAACCGTAGCTCAGTACTGGTTGGATCTTCTGTATGAATGTGTTAGCAATCGGATTAGAGCGTTAGAACTCATGCAGAAGATCTATATCGCTACTGCCAAAAATTGCATAAAAACATTGCTTTGGTACGAAACCGTATTTATTTTAGTGAAGGATTCATTCTTAGGCAAGATGCCCATCCCATCCCAAAGGCGTAGTGTTAAGTGTAGTTTGTTAAATTTGATAGTTAAATTTTCACTACAAAATTTGGAGATAGAACATGCGGATTGCCCAAATTGCTCCTCTATGGGAAAGCGTTCCACCCCCCGCGTATGGTGGAATTGAGCTTGTTGTTAGCTTGCTGACCGATGAATTGGTGCGGCGTGGGCATGATGTAACCCTCTTTGCATCGGGCGACTCACAAACCTTAGCTCAGCTAGAATCTGTGCATCCTCATGCGCTGCGGCTTGATCCCAGCGTTAACGAGCATCCTATTTATGAGATGTTGCAGTTGGGACGGCTCTACGATCGCGCTCAACAGTTTGATTTGATTCATTCTCATATTGGATGTGCAGCTTTGCCAATGGCGAAGTTGGTTAAGACGCCAACTGTTCACACTCTCCATGGAGTGTTCACACCTGATAACGAAAAGCTCTTTACCCATGCGCGTCAGCAGCCCTACGTTAGTATTTCCGATACACAACGAGAGCCACGTTTAAACCTGAACTATGTCTCGACGGTATATAACGGGATTGATTTAGCCTCTCACGAGTTCTATGCTGAGCCTTCTGATCCGCCTTATCTCGCCTTTTTAGGCCGCATTTCTCCAGAAAAAGGAACTCATTTGGCGATTGAGATCGCTCAGCGATCGGGATGGCACCTGAAGATGGCGGGTAAAGTGGATCGAGTCGATGTCGATTACTTTGAAGAGGCAATTCGCCCGCACATCGACGGCAAGCAAATTGAGTATGTAGGAGAGGCAAATCACGTCCAGAAGAACGCCTTACTGGGGAACGCCGTAGCTACTCTCTTTCCGATCACTTGGCGCGAACCGTTTGGATTAGTGATGGTGGAATCTATGGCTGCCGGAACACCAGTGATTGCGCTGCGACGAGGATCGGCACCCGAACTAATCAAACACGGCGAAACAGGATTTTTGTGTGACAGCGTGGATGAGTGCGTTGCCGCTCTTGACAAGATTGATTCGATTCGTCGCAGAGCTTGTCGATCGAACGTCAACCAAAAGTTTGGTGTCAAGCAAATGGTAGATGGGTATGAAGCAGTCTATCGGGAAGCTCTGTCGAAGCGGTTTGCGACAAACGGTCGGTTAGTGAGCGCAATCTAGCGACAGACTGCATCGTTTCTAGAATCGACGACTACACTAAAACACGGTGTGTCGTTGAGAGATAGAACCTGTGGAAGATACTTCAGCTAAAAGTGGGTCTGCTTGGGCAGAGTTTGCAATTATCGGAGTGCCGCAACTGTTTAGCGCGATCGCGGGCAAGGTGACGCGCTACAACATTGCTGGGCTGAGTAAAATCGCCAGTAACCGCTTTGGGGATGAGGCACTGATCCTCAACGCTCCAACGGGAGAAGTCTTGGTTCAGCAGGCGGGACGGTTCATCATCTGCGGCTCTACCTATGTTCAGGGCGCGGTACAAGCTAGCAATCCGAATGCCACGATTGATGTAATGGGAGCACTAATCATTCGCATTCCACCGAATCCAATTCCTAATCCAGGCATTCGGACTCACGAACTCCGGCTAGGGCAAAATGTCGTTGCGTTATCTCAAGACGGGAATATGCAAGACTCAGGGTTTAGCTTTTCGGGCTGTACAACGCTGATGCTGCCCGCCGGAGCAAAGATCAGCTTGCGAGTGGGAATTTTTGCTGACAATTTGACCAAAGGGCAATTTTTGAAATGGCAGACGCGAGCAGATTCCGCCGTAGGTGGAGCAAATCTCTCAATTCATGAGATTCCGGGTGGCATAGAGTAATGTGCTTTAGAGTTTGCCTTAGAAAAGGTGAAATCAGAGGGAGCCCCTTGCTCCCTCTTGAGGAGGACTGATCAGCACTTCAGATGCTTACAATGGAGCTAATGCTTGTCGCAACTTGAACTCACATCCGTATTGGCGTTAATAATACATTTAGCGTTAGTAATACAATAGATGAGAGAAGCAACACTGAATCTTGTACTTTGACATGTTGAATCGCCTAAAAATTGGGACCAAAATTGGGGCAGGCTTTACCCTTGGCTTAGCAATCTTTGCCGCGATCGGGATCGTCGCCTACCGAGGAACCAATCATCTCGTCGAGGCAAGACAGTGGGAACAGCACACCTATGAAGTGTTGGACGGTCTTAAGGACATTTTGGCTCTAGTACAAGATGCAGAGACAGGGCAACGAGGTTATCTTCTAACAGGCGATAAACAGTATCTCCAGCCTTACGAGAACGCTGCCAAAGGGCTAGACCAGAAGCTCGAAGCGGTACGGCAGCTAACGCAAGATAATCCTAGTCAACAAGCCAGCCTTAATGCTCTAGAACCTTTGATTGCAATCCGAATGAAAGCATTGCAAGCCAGCATTGAGTTGCGACAAACAAGAGGATTAGATGCATCAATTCAAAGAGTTCGCACAAATCTTGGCAAAAATGCGATGGACGACATTCGCCGTACTATTGCAACAATGGAAGCTAGGGAGAGCAGTCTCCTTGTTCAACGCACTCAAAATGCTCAGTCAGCCGCTCGAAACACATTAGACAGCATTATTTATGGCATTCCAATTTCTTTGGGTCTGCTCATCGTTCTGGGCGTTCTGCTGACACGCAATATTGCCAGCCCCCTAGAGCGCATGTCCGATCTGACTAAAGCGGTTGCTGAGGGTGATCTAAACGCAAGTTTGCCAAAGAGCGATCGCGCCGATGAAGTCGGGGTTCTCACTCGCAATTTCAACCGAATGATCGCCAATTTGCGGCAGACCACCTCGCGCAACGAAGAGCAAACCTGGCTCAAGTCAAACATTGCTGAGTTAAGCCAACTTCTGCAAGGACAGCGACAGCTTGAAACGGTTGCTCGTTCTGTTTTATCTCAGCTTGTGCCATTGGTCAATGCTCAGCAGGGCGCGTTCTACATTGTTGAGACGTTCGATGGTAAGCCAGTTTTGCAATTGCGCGGTAGCTATGCTTACCAAGAGCGCAAACATCTAGGCAATCAGTTTCAGCTTGGGGAAGGCTTGGTCGGACAGTGTGCGCTAGAGAAGCAGCGTATTTTGCTCACCGAAGTTCCGAGTGATTACATTCGGATTGGATCTGGCCTAGGTGAGGCAAAGCCGCTCAACATTGTGGTGCTGCCGATCGTATTTGAGCAGCAAGTCATTGCAGTGATGGAATTGGCATCATTTCATCAATTTAGTGACATTCACCTCAGATTGTTAGATCAAGTGAGTGAAACAATTGGAGTGGTGCTGGCTGCGATCGCGGCAACCATGCGTCAGCAAGAACTCTTAGAAGAAGCTCAGTCGCTGACTGAAGAGCTGCAAGCTCAGCAAGAAGAGCTAGAAGAGAGCAATGACCAACTGCACACGCAAGCAAAAGCACTGCAAGTATCAGAACAATTACTAAGGCAGCAACAGCAAGAATTAAAACACTCCAATGACGAGTTACAGCAACTTAACGAAGAATTAGAAGAAAAAGCTGAATCGTTAGAAGCGCAAAAACGCGAAGTAGAACACAAAAATGATGAGATTGAGCAAGCAAGATTAGCACTGCAAGAGAAAGCAGACCAACTCGCGCTCTCCTCTAAATACAAGTCAGAATTTTTGGCGAATATGTCCCACGAGTTGCGGACACCGCTCAATAGCTTGCTGATTTTAGCGCGTCTGCTATCCGATAACGCAGAAGGTAACTTAAGCAGAAAACAAGTGGAATACAGCCAAACGATTCATTCGTCTGGACAAGATTTGTTAATGCTCATTAACGACATTCTCGACCTAGCAAAAATTGAATCAGGAACGCTTTCTATTAATATCGAAGCCCTCTCCTTTACCGAATTGCGAGATGGTTTAGAGCGCACCTTTCGACAGATTGCCAAGGAAAAAGGCTTGACCTTTGCGATCGCATTAGACGAACAGTTGCCCTCCGCGATCGCAACCGATGCAAAACGGTTGCAGCAAGTGTTGAAGAACCTATTGTCTAATGCATTCAAGTTTACTGAGCAAGGTAGTGTGACCTTACAAATTAGCAGTACACAAAACTCGGTTGAGCAAGACTCCGACATGGGTAATGCGACGATTTTATTCGCCGTCAGCGATACGGGCATTGGAATTCCTGCCGACAAACAAAAGATTGTATTTGAAGCCTTCCAGCAAGTAGACGGGACAACTAGCCGTCGCTATGGCGGAACGGGATTGGGCTTATCGATTAGCCGCGAAATTGCGTCCTTGCTGGGCGGAGAACTGCGATTGGTCAGCCAACCAGGACAAGGTAGCACGTTCACGCTGTCTCTCCCTCAGCTTTACCGAGACGACCTAGCACTCAATGTTCAGCCAGAAGTTAGCTCTCGACGATCGCTGAGAACTGAAGCACCACCCGCGACCCCGTATCGAGACGCTTCACTTGCTCGCTCTAGCGTGCCTCAACCTTCCCAAGTCATTCAACCGCCATCCTATCCTGAACTTCCTGACGATCGCGACTCGATTCAACCGGGCGATCGCGTTCTGCTAATTATTGAAGATGATGTCAAATTTGCCAAAATTCTTCTAGACATGGCGCGGCAGCAGGGCTTTAAAGGATTAGTGGCGCTGCGGAGTCAAACCGGTTTAGCCTTGGCGCAACAGTTCCGACCCAATGCCATTATGCTCGACATCCATCTTCCTGACGGCGACGGATGGATGGTGCTAGATCGGCTCAAACGCGATCCAAACAGTCGCCACATTCCAATTCACGTCCTCTCCAGTGATGACCAGCGTCAGCGCGGGTTGCAATCCGGTGCGATCGCGTATCTCCTTAAACCAATTTCGCCCGAAGCATTGTCGCAAGTGCTAACCGATATCAAACACTTTATTGAACGCCGCGTTAGAAATTTACTAATCGTCGAAGATGACGTAGTACAAGCTCAAAGTATTATCGAATTGATTGGTAACGGAGATGTCAAGAGTACTGCCGTTTACACAGGAGCAGAAGCGATTGAAGCATTACAAACGAATACATTTGATTGCGTTGTAATAGACCTAGGCTTACCCGACATCAACGGTCTTGACTTGATTGAGCAGATCAAGCAGGAAGAGCGGTTGGCTGACCTACCAATTATCGTATACACGGGCAAAGAGCTAACCCGCCAAGAAGAAACGCAACTCAAGCGACTCGCTGAAACCATTATTGTCAAAGATGTGCGATCGCCAGAACGGCTTTTAGATGAAACATCCATTTTTCTCCATCGGGTGCAGTCAAACTTGCCGCAACCCAAGCGCCAAATGTTAGAATCGCTACGCCAAATTGATCCAGTTTTAGCCAATAAGAAAGTGCTAGTTGTCGATGATGATGTCCGCAATATTTTCGCAATCACCAGCTTGCTCGAAGGCTATCAGATGCAGGTAGAGTATGCAGAAAATGGCCGCGATGGAATTGATGTTCTGCAAGCGCATTCAGACATCGATGTTGTGCTGATGGACATCATGATGCCAGAAATGGATGGCTATGAAACGATGCAAACGATTCGTCAAGCCAATCAGTTTGCGGCACTGCCGATCATTGCGCTAACGGCTAAAGCGATGCAGGGCGATCGCGAAAAATGCATTGAAGCGGGGGCCTCAGACTACATCACGAAACCTGTTGATTCTGAACAGTTAATTTCTCTACTGCGGGTCTGGTTGTATCAGTAGAAAATTCTATGTCTTCTGACCCCACACCCTTAGAAGAAATTGAAATTCATCTCCTGTTAGAAGGCATTTATCGCTATCACGGATATGACTTTCGCAACTATGCGTCGTCTTCTATCAAGCGGCGAATTACTGGCTTCTTAACGGCTGAAAATTTATCTACTGTCTCAGCCTTGCAAAATCGCGTTTTGCACGATCGAGAGTGTTTCGATCGGTTCGTTCGCAGCCTGACGGTAAATGTCACCTCCATGTTTCGCGATCCAAGCTTTTACCTTGCCTTCCGAAATCATGTCATTCCAACCTTGCGAACCTATCCCTTTATTCGCATTTGGCACGCAGGCTGCTCCACTGGAGAAGAAGTTTATTCAATGGCAATTTTATTGCAAGAGGAAGGACTCTACGATCGTTGCCGACTCTACGGCACAGACGCCAATGAACAGGTATTGCAAACCGCGAAACAAGGGATCTACCCGTTGCGAATGATGAAAGCCTATACCCAACTTTATCTAAAGTCCGGGGGAGTGCGATCGTTTTCTGAATACTACACGGCGGCTTATGAAGAAGCCATTCTTAGAGCATCACTTAAAAAAAATATTGTGTTTGCACAACACAATTTAGTTACGGATGGTTCATTCAACGAATTCAACGTCATCTGCTGTCGCAACGTTTTAATTTACTTTAATCAGACCCTGCAAACGCGAGTTCACAATCTTTTTTACGACAGTCTATGCCCATTCGGAGTTTTAGGATTAGGGCAACAGGAATCAATTAAGTTCACTCAGCATTCTGCTCGTTACCAAGAGCTATCGCCACTAGATAAGCTCTATCGAAAAGTAGACTCAGTAGATCGATAAGTTTAGATCGTCAGAGGTAAGAAAATGGCTCACGCACTGAAAAGCGCTGCTCAACTGCCTACACCAAGAACTCCAGCATGGTTTTGAGCGGAAAGAGGGAGCGATAGACTCGTCGCGCTCCTGAACAAGGATGGCTGACAAAACACCAAAGTAACTAGATCCATCAATTGACGAGTACAAAAGCTAAAGCAACGAACAACAAGCGGACAACTGAGTTTTTCGTCGTCGTCCGAATGCGACTGTTATTCTTGCGATCGCTGGTTTCAATGCCAAAGCGATAATGATAGTCTTGATGCAAGGTAGACAGAGCCAGTCGAACGCGGTGGAACAGATAAAGCAGATGCTGAATTCCCCGTCGTCCCCGATTGCCTTGATGATAGCGGCAAAC
>NZ_JCACKG010000281.1:0-39028 GCF_059505265.1 Myxacorys chilensis
TTGCTGTCAAAAGCTTTGAGTTTAGCTTTCTAACTGCTGATGGTTCAATCATGTTGTAATTCTCTCTTTTCCTAAGCGCATACAGTCCGAGCCAGGTCTTTGATGTGCTGACGCGAACCCTGGTAGAATCGCATCCTGGTAAACCGCTAACGTCTCCTGATGCACCCGATCGACACTGAGCCATTCTAAGTGGTCTTGAGCGCGCTGCTGCCAACACTCTAGTTGAGTTGGACTCTGCAACAGGTAAGAAAGTGCCGTAGAGAGGGCAGAAACATCGCCCGGTGGCACTAAGATACCAGCCTTGCCGCCTTCAAGCACTTCAGGAATTCCGTCTACCTCCGACGCGATGATGGCACAGCCGGCTTCTCGCGCTTCGGATAAGACCAACCCAAACGGCTCTCGACTAGATGCCAGCACAAAAATGTCTGTTGAGAGCAAATAGCGCTGAGGCTCTGGTTGAAAGCCTTCAAAATGAATTCGGTCTGCAAAGGCACTGTTTAGAGCTTGCTGCTCAAACGCTAACCGATCCGAACCATTCCCTACTAAATATAAATGGACGGTTGGATTGGCGTCAGCTATCTGCACAAAGGCTTCAATTAACTGAGCAATTCCTTTACGGTAGAACAGACCCGCTACAGTCGTGATGGCAGGCCGCTTTAGACAGATTGGTTCCGTTTCAGCCAGGGGGCGTCGCCGGGGACTTCCTATTGTGCCATTTGATACTACACTGATTTTGTGAATTGGCACTCCTCGATCGTGCATGGAGTTAGCAACTGATTGACTGACTGCAATCACGCGATCTGCTAACCCCATGAGAACAGAGGTCGATTGATACTCGTTGTGAACCGTGGATATTAAAGTGTATTCGCTTTTCCGTTGACGAAGAAAGCGGGCTAAAACCGCTCCCGTCATCATATGAGCATGAATGATATCGGGAGCAAACGTTTGAACAATGCGACGAAATTTAAGTATTGCCTGGAGAAGTTGAATGGGATTCCGTCGTTGATCTAAGTAGAAACACTGAACTCCGTAGCGCTTCATTAAAGCTTCATATTCACCGCCGCTACAGGCGACTGCCACCTCAAATCCTGCCTGTGACTGCAAGCAGGCTAGGTCAACCGCCGCATTCACAATTCCGTTTCCGAGTTCCCGACAATCATTGAGGATGTGTAGAATTCGCATTAGCTATTTTGCAATATTTGTTCAATAACATCAACATATTGCGTGACCACGTGATCGCTGGAAAAGAGCAGCGATCGCGCCTTCAGAACTTCTGAGTTCACCGGATGAGCTAAAGTTTCAAGAATCGCGGTTGCCATGGAGTCAGGATCTGCGATCGACACTAATTTGCCATACTCGCCGTTTTCTAATATCTCTGCTGGGCCGCTCGGACAATCCGTTGCTACAATTGGCGTTCCCACTGCCATCGCTTCGGCAACGACATTTCCAAACCCTTCGTAGCAAGATGAGAGCACAAAGACCGCCGAATTAGCCATGTAAACGTAAGGATTTTCTACAAATCCAAACAAAGCGACATCCTGTTCAAGCTTCAATTCTCGAATCAGCGTCTCTAGCCGTGGACGATCTTCTCCTTCACCTAAAATCATCAGCCGTGCCCGTCGCTGCTGCCGCACCTGTTGAAAGGCTCGAATCAAGGTAAAAAAATCTTTTTGACCGACTAATCGCCCTACCCCAAGCACCACAGGCGGCTCTTCAGGCAGAAACCAGGGGTGATCTAACGGCTCCTGGCTTTTCCGAATCACATCCGGAGTCACAACGGGATTGTAGATGACTTGAATCCGATCTAATGGCAAAGCGGTGATGTGGGCTAAGTCTTTTGCTGTTCCCCAAGACGCTGCCACCAGTCCATCAGATTTTGGATAAAGCCATCGCACTAGACAAGCGCGAATGTAAGCCGCTACGTAGTGCTGATCATGCTGGAACTGCCCAGACAGATGAGTCTGCACACACATCACAACTTTCGTTGGCACTGTTACCTGCCTAGCCCATTTCTTAGCCCAAAGCGCTGAACTAATGATGTCAAGAGCAGAGAAGATAATGGTGGGTTTTTCATGCTGCAAGTAACGTCTCAGTGCAACGGTCTTCGAGACAACAACGGGAAACGTGGACTTGAGATCAACAATTCGGACACTAGAAGGAACAAGTCCTAAATAATCTCCCTCAGCTTCTGCCAAAACTAGATCTGTCTTTATTCCTCGCTCAGCAAATCCTTGGGCAAGATGCAACATGGCGCGTTCTGCTCCGCCACCATCCAAGTTAGGTAAAAATATACTGATCGATGTCCCTTTCACGTTCATAAAGTAGGACGCGCTCCACTCTGTAAGAGAATCCCT
This sequence comes from Myxacorys chilensis, assembly GCF_059505265.1. NCBI lineage: Bacteria > Bacillati > Cyanobacteriota > Cyanophyceae > Leptolyngbyales > Leptolyngbyaceae > Myxacorys > Myxacorys chilensis. The sequence goes on from NZ_JCACKG010000281.1 coordinate 2,355, forward strand.
TGAGTGATGCCTATTTTGCCTCTGTCCTTAGTGGGACTGGCGACAGACAGGGCTAGACCTCTATCTACCAATTTAAATGGCCCGATTGAGCTACTTGGAAGAAGAAATCTTTAAAGCTTTTGATGCTAAAAGATGGGCACTCTGCTGATTGATCGTGTCTAAATTAAATCGGCGCTGAGCTTCATGCTGAGCACGTTGAGCGATCGCGGCTGCCTCAGTGGAGTTTTGCTGACAGTGCGCGATCGCATCTGCTAACTCGTGTACATCCCCTGGAGTCACTAACCAGCCTGTTTCTCCTGACTCAACCAATTCCAGCGCGCCTCCCGCTTTTGCCGCAATGACAGGCGTTCCACACAACATCGCTTCTACAATTACTCGCCCAAATGGTTCAGCAACAGTTGACGTGTGGACAACTAGATCACACATTTGCATCAGCGGGATGACGTCCGATCGAAAGCCCAAAAAGGTAACGCGATCGCGCAGTCCTAGGTGATCGACTTGGCTCTGTAACTGTTGCACATAGTCCTGTTCACCGAATAAAGCATCTCCAACAAAAACCGCCACTACATTCTCTGAGCAGTGGCTCAGTGCTTCCAATAGCACGTGCTGACCTTTCCAGGGAGACAGCCGGCTGAAATGCCCAATCACAAATTTTTCCTGCAATTCTAAAGTTAATCGGAGGATTTTAGCTTGGTTGTGATTCTCTTGGTACTGTTGAAGATGAAATCCGTTGTACACAACATGTACAGTTTCAGGATTTCCACCCGCTTCAATAAAAGCTGTTCGGCTCGCTTGGGAATTAGCAATGACTAACCTAGCGCGGTTCGCCAAAGCTACCGCCAAGCGTTGATTCGTTGAGCTGAAGTGTTCTAAAGAAAGGATGTCGTGCAAATGATACACCAATGGACGGCCACTCACGAGGCTGGCGATCGCGCCAACCACTAGCGCCTTCTGCGTATTAGCGTAAATGAGATCGTATTGACGACTCAAGTGCACTACCTTGGCAATCAGCGGCGCTAGCTGTCTCACACTTTTAAGCCCAGCCAGCCAACTGCTCTGCTTGCGGACACCAATTGCGGCTTGACTTAATATCTGAACCGCGATCTGGTTCTCTTCTAGCAACTGCCGAAATGCACCGTCCTCAAATAACCCGACAAGGCACTGACCGCGATGGCACATTGCAATATCCAGCAAACACAGTTCTGCACCTCCAGGTTTGCCACTCTGGTCGAGAAAAAGAATTTTCACAGAAACGCAGCCCAAAATGGGTTTTCAGCTAGTCATCCAAGCGGAACGCTAAATGTCTAGGATCTAGCCCTCGACAGACTCTAACCAATTGTAAATTCGATCTAGCTGCTCTAAGGTAATTAGCCCGTACTGCCACAAAATCATAGGTAGAGGACCTGGATTTTGTTCGCGGTACCTTAAGGCAAGCGAAATTGATGCAGTAGACAGTGAAAGTTCGTCTTGTAAAAAGCCAATAAATCTAGAGTGCTTTGCAACAGCCATAGGGCATTACCTCCGTACAGTGGACTATCTTGTTGACAACCTTGTTCAAACTTCAATGGGTGTATAATTCAGTCTTCAATCTGGACTGCCCTACCTCCTGAAATTGGAACAGAATTAATCTGAGAAATGAATTATTTGAAAATGAACTTATTACAAACGCTTTGTTGATAGTCAAGACTCTTTGAGAAACTACTCTCTTTGAGGAGTGGCTGAATATAGAAACATGTTTTAGAAGCGGACTGGCGATCAAGATAATCGCCGTATTGAATGTCGACCTCTATCTACAGAGCGATTACCTCGCTATTTTTAAGATATGTAACACAAGATTGATTGTTTATGTAACTTAAACAAAATGCTTAAAGCAGATGCGATCGCAGATCTAGATTAATGATTTCAGGTTTTGGTAAAGTTTCCAAAAAATTTAATATTTCAATTGCCTAGATATAGGAAATATCAGTTTCTAAAAAGTTGTTTACGCTCCAGAAACTGTACGGGGATGCGATCGCCAACCTTAATATTCAGTTCGCTTGCCCGCCCACCTGCTAACTCAACAACTTGATCAATATCACCGATCATAGGCCCATAGGTAGGACACGGAGCCGATTGACAAGGCTGTGCATTAGCCGCAATATATTTCACGATTCCTTTTTGGAGGAAAACCATGTCTAACGGAATTAGCGTGTTTTTCATCCAAAACTGCGTTGGGCGAGCAGGTTCAAAAATAAACAGCATGCCGCGATTCGCCGCTAAGCTGGTTCGATTCATCAATCCAATTGCTTGCTCTTGGGGAGTTCTTGCGACTTCAAGCTGGATGGGTTGTTCAGCAACTTGAATTTGTGCTGTGATCGGCAACATTTGTCCCAAAGCAGTACTTGCCTGTGCAGCCGTCGATGAATTTGGAGGCTGCGACGTTTGAAATAGCGCGCATCCAACCAACAAGCTCAGTCCTAGTCCAACGAATCCAACTTGATACTTCAACACAATCTGGCGCACTCACGATACCTTCACCATTACGACTCTCTTAGCACATATCCAACACCGCGCACCGTCTGAATTAGACGCTTCTCGCCTTCATCCTCGACTTTTAGCCGCAGATAGCGGACATAAACTTCTATCACATTCGACTCTCCCACAAAATCGTAGCCCCACACGTTCTCTAAAATTTGTTCACGGGTGAGTACTTCGCGGGGATGCTCCATCAAATATTTGAGCAACTCGAATTCTTTCATTGTTAGATCGATCGTCCGCCCCTTTCGCAAGGCTCGACGCGTCGCTAGATCTAACCCCAAATCACCAAATCTTAATTGCTCAGTGCTAAGCGTATCAGGTTTGAGATAAAGCTGAACGAGCTTCAGAAACTCGTCACTACGATAAGGCTTAAGAAAATAATCGTCCGCACCTGCCTCTAAGCACGCTACGCGATCGTCAATGGTGTCTCGCGCCATTAGCAATAGCACCGGGACACGTGCACCAGAACTGCGCAGATCTTGGCAAAACGATAATCCCGACTCTCCCGTTGTCAACAAGCGATCGACAACCACTAGCGCAGGGTTGCGTTCCATGGCCTGACGCAATCCAGCATAGGCATCGTGAACCACGATCGTGTCATAGCCAGATTCTTTCAAATCGAGGCTGACGTGCTGAGCCAGCGATTCATCAGTTTCGACAATCAGTACACAAGGAGTAGATTCGAGAGAAACAATGCTCATACGATTAACCGGAAAATCACAACAGGACGCATTTCGGTTGATCACGTGGCTCGGTTTACTGGTGTCTATCTGTTAGATAGAAAACTAGTGACGAGCAATATTCTCCCCTGTTTTAGCACGCATCTTAAAATATTAGTTAAATTTAGCTCATCACCTCCAGATTCAGCCGTTTCTAACAGCTTCGCTCAGACGACTTTACAATATCAGATGGCTTTGCAATGTGAGGCAGCCCCCATCCCAACTTTTCTCTGAGCACGTGAAAGAATTCATGTGGTCGCAGCCGAACAAAGCGAACTGGGTAAGGAGCTTTGCCGATACAAACGCGATCGTCCGGTAATACATAGCAGCCTGCATTCCCATCAGCCGTCAAGATCAACCGATTTGGTGCGGCGGGAAACAGAGTGACTAGCTGATCGTTAGCAAATACTAACGAACGCGATGCCAATGAATGAGGACAAATTGGAACCAAAATGATCACTGGAACTCCAGGCGTAATCACCGGACCTCCTGCCGACAAAGAGTATGCCGTTGACCCTGTTGGAGTTGAGAGAATAATGCCATCTGCTGCAATGTCTACGCGAGTATGCTTGCCAATTTCGACTTCAAAGTGACACATACTCGTCAGTGGTTCTCGGTGGAGAACCATCTCATTTAGACACAAAGCTTCCCATAGCAATGTGTCCTGCCGAAGAATCTGCACCCGAAGCATCGTGCGTTCTTCAATTTCATAATCGCCATTGATTAAACACTCGATCGCATCGGGCAGCTTGTCGAGCAGAATTTCGGTTAGAAACCCCATGTGCCCTGTATTAACGGCAAGCAGCGGAATCTGGCAAGGAGCCACCTGCCGACAAGCAGACAGAACAGTGCCATCACCGCCCAGAACGATGGCAAATTTCATATCAACATCAAACCCAGGCGGCATTAAGCGATCGATGGGCGTATGGCAAACTGGACTTTCTGGGGTTGCATATCCTAAAATACCTCCTGCTCCTGTTGCCAAAACAACGTCCCAGCCGCGAGACCGAAACTTGTCTTCTAACTCTTGAGCCGTCTGACAAGCGAGTGGTTTGTCATCATTGAAAATAATGCCGACCTTGTGCGGGCGCATACTGAATTTATAGTGAGAGATCGGGAAAGAAAGATAAACTCTGAATGATTGATGAAGTATTCCTTAAGAGCTAGATGAGGCTGCAAAGCTATTGATTGCCCTACATATCGTATTTTCTAAAATCGAGGATACGTCTTTTTCTTCTTGTTCTCTTGTTTTTTCTTGGCCTCTGCCTGGGCAAACTCAACCTCTTTGAGCTTTTTCATGATTCGGCTGAAATAGTCCTGCATGTAAGACTCAAGAGTTGTCATATCCTTGCGATCGAGACCAAAAGTCGCATATACATCATCCATCGATGCATTGAGAGGCTTCCCTGTCGCTACCACCTCAGTAAAAGCAAGCCGATCTGCGATGTTCCATGTCCACTGGAAGAACCGAGCCACACGCCGGACTCCGCGTAAAACGCCGATTGGCATCCGCGTTACTTTTGCTTCCCTACCAGATAGCCGCTCACAGAGTTGAATAATTTCTTCGGCTGCCCAAGCGCGAGATCCAACCACTGGAAAGGTTTTGCCTTCAGTCTCAGAAACTTTGAGCGCTCGAACCGCAAACTTGGCGATGTCGATCGTATCCATGTAGGCCGTTGGAGCCGTGTCACCCATTACCCAAACCGCCTGATTCTCCAAGATTGGAATAGCATACTGACCAATAAGACCTTGCAAAAATCCACAAGGACGCAAAATCGTGTAGTTCAGCCCAGATTGTGCCAAGAATCTTTCAGTACAAGCCTTGATGTCCATCAAGGGAACTTTCGGAAATTTTTCAGCATCTAGAATCGAGAAAAATATATAGCGCTCGACCCCTGCCGCTTTCGCTGCCTTAATCAGGTTGACTTTGCCATCCCAATCTACTTGTCGAATGGTGAGTGAATCAGTTGCTCGTGCGGTTGCAGCATCAATTACAGCTGTCACACCCTCTAGTGCTTTTGGCAGTGAATCAGGGTTACACAGATTTCCCGTTACTAACTCCGCGCCCCATTCCTTTAGAAATGTCGCCTTCTTTGGACTACGAACTAAACAGCGAACTTCGTATCCCTCGTCTAGGGCGCGACGAGTCACCTGTCTGCCAAGAGTGCCAGTAGCACCCACAATCAATACGCTCATGAGGGGTTTGGTGACAAATTGTAAACTTTTCGTCAAATTTTATCAGAAATCTCGACCTAAAGTAAAAAATTTGATGTTCAAAGATGAGATTTATGATTAATGCTTCTCATCCTAACGTAGATGGATCAAGCTTACATAGCCCGCGATTACGGGTGAAGCACGGGTTTGAACAAGGTCAAGACGGTTGAAGCAAAGTTCAATCATCTAAAGCAAAAACTGGGACTTGGGTTTAGTCCGTTTTGAAAAAGGCGTACGCTACGCTGGAGACAATCCTTATCTCTAGGCAGTGTGATGCTTTGAGAAGCTGCCCAGCTACTACTGCCAACATCTTTTGCTATGTCGAACTTAAATTCGCTTCCCGCCCAGCCGCCCGACAGTATGCCTTCGCCCCTAGCAGAACCGTTAAATTGCACTGTTCAACATCCAGTTGATCTAGGCAATGTTCGCCATTTGCAGCAGAAAATACTCGACCTGAAAAAGGCGCAGCAAATGGCAGAGTTCTTCAGTCTACTGGGCGATACGAATCGATTAAGAATTTTGTCTATGCTGGCGGTTCAGGAGTTATGCGTTTGTGACCTTGCAGCGGCAGTAGAGATGAGCGAGTCAGCCGTTTCGCACCAGCTTCGAGCGTTGCGGGCAATGCGTTTAGTGGGATATCGCAAGCAAGGGCGCAATGTTTTCTATTCCCTCAAGGATCATCATGTGTTCAATCTGTATCGCGAGGTGGCTGAACACTTAGATGAAGAGGATTAAATAGGAAAAAGGGAAAGGGCAGATCCTGAGAGTGCAGTTTTCCTTTTTCCTTTGCCTTTGCTTATTCTTCTCCCCCTTGGAGCTTGAGTAGCAAGAAGCCCAGGGACAACCCGACAAGGATGAGGCTAAACGCTAAGAAGGCAGTATTAAAAATCTCTCCAGCCATGATGTGATTTCTCCAGATAAGGAATATTAGTCGGTTGTGCGCTAGGCGACCTGACTTAAATAAACAGGCGTCATTCCTGAGATAGGATTTCCTGCATAACGTATTCTAGAGCAGTTCCAAGGCTGGTTTTTACGATTTTGTAAATTTGATGATCAACCGTTCTCGTTTAATTATTACGCTTGGGGATCCTGCAGGAATTGGAGCAGAAGTCGTTTTGAAAGCGCTTGCAGATCCAATCGTGATCGCAGGGGCAGACATTACGATCTCTGGGAGTTCTGCCTATCTACAAGACGCCTACGATCGCTTGAAGCCAGTTTGTAGGGGTGCTTTAGCAGATCCCCATCAGTTCAATATTTTAGAAACAGGGATACCCAGTCCAGTCACAGTTGGCGTTGAGACTGCTGCTAGTGGTGATGCAAGTTTCCGGTGGTTGGACAACGCGATCGCGCATACCTTGAACGGAGAGTTTGATAGTTTAGTAACTGCTCCTATTGCAAAATCGGCTTGGAAAGCCGCAGGACATATTTATCCTGGACAGACTGAACTTCTAGCGGAGCGAGCTGGCGTCAGTCGCTTTGGAATGCTATTCGTCGCTCGATCTCCTCATACAGAATGGACGTTGCGGACGTTATTAGCCACAACTCATGTCCCGCTCTGTCAAGTATCGGAGACCCTAACACCAGAACTCCTCACGCTTAAATTAGATCTGCTTTTAGAGTGTTTGCAGCGCGACTTTGGCATCGCTCAACCTCGGATTGCGATCGCAGGTCTCAATCCTCATAGTGGTGAACAAGGACAACTGGGGCACGAAGAAGTCGAGTGGATGAGTGCTTGGCTCGACGCGATGCGGCTTCAGTTTCCTCAAGCCACACTAGAGGGTCTTCTACCACCTGATACCCTTTGGGTAAAGCCGGGCCAAGCTTGGTTTGGCACAGGAGCAGGGAACGCCCATGATGGGTATTTGGCGCTTTATCATGATCAAGGCTTAATTCCGGTCAAGCTGATGGCGTTCGATCGCGCGGTTAACACCTCGATTGGGTTGCCTTTTATTCGGACCTCTCCTGACCACGGAACTGCCTTTGATATTGCAGGTAAAGGGATTGCTGATGCGACCAGCATGAAAGCCGCTATTCAGCTTGCTGTTGAGCTAGCGCAGCGAAAGCAGAATGCTTCACAAGCGTAATTCCACTGGAGTTATGACCCGCCGATTGCCATTCTGCGCAGTGTTGCTCAGGGCAACATCATGATTGATTAAGTAGGTTTTTTGCGCTACCTCCGAAGGGAGAGGTTGTGTCAAAGTCTCCTGACTTCACACCTAAGGCTGAATTGATTTTTTAGGTTGATTAGCTAACAATATAGGGAAGATTTGGTATATCTCACTACCAAAATACAGCCCACGTTAAAGTTTTGCCTCAAAACTGAAATCAAGCCGATTTCTGCCAAGTTTTTCTGGTTCGACTGTCATTATATTCAGATCCAGAGTTTTAACTTCCTATTTCACACCGCAATTTCTGATATTTGATACAAGAAGGTGCCATATGCTTCAAGCTGCACAATATTCGCTTAGCTTAATTCAGGACGAAGTGCGTCAATTGGTTGATCAAGGAACTGTCAGCCGGTATCAACCCATCTACACACTCTGCAAGCACATTCCTGCCCGCGAATGGGTTCATTTTGAGGCAGAACTAGAGCATCATGGGTTTCTCCTGCGCGATCGCATCGGAGACTTGATGGGCCATGAGTCTTGGGAAAACGACTAATTCCCTCTACACATCTTTCATACAACGAAGTCTGAACATAAGAAGGTCTGAGGTTTACGGCATCGCCAATCTCAGACCTCTTTGATGCTAGGCAATTCCAGTAAAAACTTTTTCTGCTGGCCCAGTCATGTAGATCCGGTTATCTGTTGCCCACTCGATTGCTAAAGATCCGCCGGGAAGCTCAACGGTAGCTCTGCGATCGCACTTTTCGTTCAAGACTCCTGCTACGAGGGACGCACAGGCTCCTGTTCCACAGGCCAAGGTGATACCTGCTCCGCGTTCCCAGACGCGCATTTTGAGATAGTCCGATCGCACCACTTGAATGAATTCAGTATTGATGCGTTGTGGAAAGACAGCGTGATTTTCAAACTGAGGACCAAGTTGCTCAAGCGCAATTTCAGCTACGTCTTCAACGAACGTGATGCAGTGAGGATTTCCCATACTGACGCAGGTCACGTTCCACGTTTTGCCAGCGACCTCTAGCGGTTGATTCACGATTTTCTGATCGGCAGCCGCCAATGTTGTCGGAATTTCTCTTGCTAACAGTCGAGGCTCTCCCATATTGACTGTGACTTGACCATTCTCCTCTAATTTCGGCGTCATCATACCTGCCAAGGTATGAATCTGATATTGCGCTTTAGATGCGCCCGCTTCGGCAGTTTCTAGGTCTGCTAAGAACCGTCCCAAGCAGCGAATTCCATTGCCGCACATTTCGGGTTCGGAACCGTCGGAGTTGAAAATCCGCATGGTGTAGTCGGCTCCGTCTTGCCCTGGCAAGGCGAAAATTACCCCGTCTGCGCCGATCCCAAAGTGGCGATCGCACATCTTTATCGCTTGTTCTGGCGTTAGAAGTGGGTCTACTGAAGCTCGATTGTCGATCAAAATAAAGTCGTTGCCGATCCCGTGGTACTTTGTGAATTCGATAGTCATGGGCTTTTAGAAACGTAGATTGGTTAAATGTGCAGAGTTGTGACGATTGAGGCACTCTATAAACGTTAGAGCGGTAGATGAAGGAATTTAATTATGGCGTTAGAACTAGATACTGGATTGCCAAGCACTCGTCAAATTCAAACCATAATTCGTGAAGAAACAGAAGTTGAGATGAAACTTGCGACGGGGGATGTGCTGACAGGTAAAGTGCGTTGGCAAGACACTCACTGTATTTGTTTGCTTGATCCCCACGATCAGCCGACAATTATTTGGCGGCAAGCGATTGCATTCATTAAACCGAAATTGTAGTAGACCAAAACTGTAGGCAAGTTGTATCGGCTATTGGGTCAACGCTGCGATCAGGTGGAATTCGTAGAGATGCACCGTCGTACATCTCTACCCTTGGCTTTTGCTCCAATCTAGCGATTACTTGCTAAACGCCCGCTATTAGGATGGCTCTGTCAAATCGTCTGCGATCGCGTATTCTGCCCCATTTAAGCTGACGGTTGAAAGTGGAACTTGACCGTCAGGAAATAATGGCTGGGCGGTAGTTCCATCGGGGTTGGGCGTTGCGCTAATGGCTTGATTCGCTTGAATGAGAGAGTGAAACCCTCCGCAGAGTAACAGTCGATCGCCAACCTGAATATCGACTTGATTGTCAGGAAACCGCAAGAACTTGCCTTCACGCCGCACGGCTTGTACTCGGATGCCGTACTGATCTAATACATCGAGATCCGCCAGGGTTTTGCCAGCAATTGGACTTTCTGATGGAACTTCTAACCATTGGCACGACGCATTAAAGGCAGGAACTGCCGCTTCTCCTTTCGCCAATTCAGCAAAGGTCGCAATTTCGTCGGGTTCTCCAACCAGCAGTAAGCGATCGCCCTGTTCTAAGGTGGTTTGAGGATCGGGATAATCAATTTCTCCTCCACCCGCCCGCCGAATTGCCATCAACGCTACCCCAGTTAGCCGCCGCATATCTGCTTCTTCTAACGTCATTCCGGTCAAAGGCGAGAGGTCAGGCAGGCTGTACCATCGGCTGTTCATCTCTTTAGTCGCCGCTTCCAAATCTCGGGAGATTTCTGAGGAAGGACGTTCGGGACGAAGTTCAAGGTAGTGAGAATTCCGGATTTGCTGAACCTCTCGCTGAACGGCTGCTGGAGTCAGTCCAACGCCATTCAACAGATGGGCTGACAGTTCTAAGCTCGCTTCAAATTCGGGTTGAACAACTTCTTTTGCCCCCAACTGATAGAGCAATTCAATATCTTTGTCTCGGATTGCCCGGACCACAACATCTAACTCGGGCGAAATTTCGAGCGATCGCTTGAGACAAAGACGAGTACTCATCGCATCGGGAAGCGAGATCGCCATGCCTTGCGCATGAGCAACCCCTGCTTTTTCGAGAACATGCAGACTCACAGCGTTGCCGTAAATATAGGGCAGTCCTGCCTCGCGAACTTTCTGAATACGACTTTCAGATTGATCAATCACCAAGACTGGATAATTGCGATCTTGCAAGAGACGAACAATATTACGTCCAATACGACCATAACCACAAACGACAACGTGATTCTGAGTCGGCAGATCATCCGAGATAGCCAGGGGAAGATCGGACTGATCTAAATACCTCGCCAGCCAAGGAATCGATTCTGCCCAGGTAAAAAGCGTCGGGATCAGTCGCAACACAAACGGCGTCAGAACCAACGTTACAGCGGTTGTGCCTAAAATCAACAAATAAACGTGACGAGAGACTAATCCCAGCGATCGCCCCTCACTTGCCAATACAAAGGAGAACTCTCCGATTTGGGCGAGACCCAATCCAGTCAGCAAGGCTGTCTTGAGCGGATAGCGAAATCCTCGAACAATGGGCGTCACGATCAAGAACTTACCGACAAAGACTAGCGCGACTAAGCCTAAAATGAGTTCTAAATTGCTCCAAAGAAACACGGGATCGATCAGCATACCGATCGCGGCAAAAAATAGCGCCGCGAAAATATCGCGCAACGGCTCAACATAAGCCAGCGTTTGATCGGCGTACTCTACCTCCGAAATCATCAAGCCTGCGACAAACGCTCCCATTTCGATCGACAGACCTAAATGTTCAGTTAGCAGCGCAATGCCAAAACAAATGGCAACGACCCCCAATAGAAATAATTCTCGACTTTCGGTTTTAGCTAATAGTTTTAATAACGGCGGAATGATCCAGATTCCTGCTGCGATCGCACCCAAAGCGAATAATCCAGTTTGTAGCAGTGCCCACCCTACGGCTAATCCGATGTCTTGAACAGGCTTATCGAGGGCAGGCAGCACCGCCAGCATTAAACCCAGTGCCAGATCTTGAACCACCAGCATCCCTAACATGACCTGTCCATGAGGTGTGCCGGTCTCGTTGCGCTCCATCAAGCACTTCAACACGACTGCCGTTGACGATAGCGATAGAATCGCCCCAAGAAACACCCCTTGCGGCGGCGACGTTACCCATCCCATGCCTAATGAAACAAGGGTCGTTATTACAATAGTTAAGGTAATCTGTAAGCCTCCTCCACCAAGGCTGATCCCCTTCACCTTCTTCAATTCTGAGAATGAAAACTCGACTCCCAGCGCAAATAGTAGAAAAGCGACGCCAAACTGCGCCAACGTCTCGACCTGAATAATTTCTTTGATTAACCCTAGTCCGGTCGGACCGACCACAACTCCTGCTAGCAGATATCCAAGCAAAACGGGTTGCTTTAATAGTGCTGCTAGCAGTCCGCCTCCTGCTGCTGCCGCCAGAACCAAGACGAGATCAACAATTAGCCTGAAGTCTTCTTGCACAGCTTTATTAGAAAATTATTACAGTCTATAAACTTCAGAATACTAAGTTTTCCTGAGAATCGGTCAAGTCCAAACGGCGATTTACAGAGCAATCGTAGATTAATTCTTTAACGAATCTTGCTTTTTCCTAAACGGGTGAAGACAAGACGGGTTGTATATGATACAAGTCTTAGCTCAAGGAGTTTCTGTAAATCGCTTACTCTATATAACTTTGTCAACCATTACGTTGACCGAGATTTAACTGATCGTGTTGTCCGACACCGAAACTAGGGCAAAATGATTCGGGGGTTATCTGTACAAACTGCTGCTTTGGAGTTTAGGGAAGCGCTATGAGCATTGAGAAAATTGTTGAACAAGCCCTACAAGATGGCTATTTGACACCAGCAATGGAAGCGGAGGTCGGACGGATTTGCGATACTGCCTCGGAACTGTCGATTGAGGAATACATGGCGCTGGATCGCCTGATGGGATCGCTACTAACAGGCGAAGTTGTCGCAGTTCCTCGCAAGCAGTTTATTAACGTAATGGAAGAATTAGTATTAACGGAAGCGATCGCGCGGGTGGCAGAGATCGAGGCCACGAGCGATCGCACCTTAGATCTAGGCGATATTGCGGCTTATGCTCTAAACCGTTTGCTACCGCTCTATGCCACCACGGAGGAGGGCGCTAGTTATCAGCGACAAAGAGCCAAAGAAGAACTGCAAGGGCTCATCGCTCAGCAAGTGGGAGAAGCGATCGCCCGTAATCTAGATCGCCCTGACTTCTTTCCTGAACGGCAAGCGTTCGGCAAAAACTCTAAAGACGAAATTCTCACTCAGGTTAATGCCTTACTGCAAGCCTATGCCCCTACCTTTGAGCCAGAACCCAAGTAACCCTAAGCGATCAAACTATTACAGTATTCAAGCAAATTGAAGATTTTAGTTTGAGGACACCCGTGATCTGCAAGGATAGCGGGTGTTTTTATGGGCGAACACTCACTGGAGTTCCCAACTCTATTTGTTTTGCAAGCGCTTCAATATCAGCATTTTTCATGCGAAGACAGCCATGCGAAACAGCTTCTCCAAGTAGCGATTCATCGGGCGTGCCGTGAAACCCGATCAGCAGCTTACCGTGATTGTAGAAACCGAGCCACCATTTTCCCAAAGGATTGCGATCGCCTGGTGGAATTACTTCTCCTGTAATGGGATGTTGCCAAACGGGATTTTGATATTTCTGGAAGACTGTGAATGATCCGAGTGGCGTTTCCCAGCCTTCTTTGCCAATTGCGACTGGAAAGCTTTTCTTGACTGCTTTGCCTTGATAAACGTAGACCCTGCGATCGCTTAAATCCACGACCAAGTTAAATGTCGATACTGGTAATAACACGGCCACAGGTTTCGGTCGAGAGTCAGCCAAAACCGAGGGCCACGTCAGAGTTGCTAAACCCACTTTATGTCGTTGAGCGCCAAGCAGCAAGAGTCCTGACCCAATGCAGAGCAGCATAAGATGATGTGCGATAGGAGACGTTTGAAGCTTAGTAGCCATGATGTGATCGCAAAATTTCCTTACGGCAAATGCTTCGGTGTTCCCAATTTAGCCTTTGGAAGACCATTAAATAAACCTAAAATATCTGGTTTCTCCCGGAACTGATCGCGTTGAAAAGGAATCACCATAAGAAAACAGCAAATCCAAACGCTTTAACTAGAATCAGTAATTTTTAGTTGAGGTGAGCGATTTAAGGCTAATTTGCTACATCACTTTGTGAAGAATGGGTAGAGTTAGGTTCAAAAACCAAACCCAAACCTACAATGCTGTCGAGTGGTGTGATGTATTCATGTTTGATGTGTGAGGAGCTACCGCTATGCGTGAAAAGTTGCTATTAGCGATCGTCATCACCTTTTCTTTAAGTTGGTTGCAGCAACTTTCGACGCCAACTGCTAGAATTTCGCCGCAACTCGAACAAGCTCGCGATTCGATAGCGAGCTTTATTGCTTCAAATACTCCTAATAACACAACTCCATCTTCTTACCCGTGACCTTTTATCTCTGTCTGTAGAAGCATCTTTTAGGTCTAGAGCAAGATATGCTGGTAACACAACCGAACAAATTTCCCAACCTAAGGGAACTTTCCTTGATACAGAGCGGTCAGAAGATTTGGAAACTAGAACATCTTTGAGCTTCCGCCCATGAGTCAGTCCTTTCCTGTATCCTGGTCTTCGGTTGAGGTAGCGGTTCCTCAAACGCCAGTGCAAGCAGAAAAACTCTCTAATTACGATTTAGTACTTCAGTGTCAAGTCGGGCATCGTCCAGAGAAAGCGGTGTTCGCTGAACTCATGCGGCGATATCAATCGCACGTAGACAAAGTTCTCTATCATCTTGCTCCCGATTGGCAAGACCGTGCTGATCTCGCACAAGAAGTTTGGATTCGGGTCTACCGCAACATTCCCCGGCTGAATGAGCCTGTGAAGTTTAGAGGTTGGTTGAGCCGCATTGCGACCAATTTGTTTTACGACGAGTTACGCAAACGGAAGCGTACAGCGAGTCCGCTCTCATTGGACGCTCCACTCTCCCTTGAAGATGGCGAACTTGATTGGGAAATTGCCTCAGAAACGCCCGGTCCCGATGAAGAGTTAAGCACCCGCGAGTTCTATGACCAGTTGAATGATGCGATCGCAGACTTGCCCGAAGTCTTTCGTACTACTATCGTCCTCCGCGAAATCGAAGGCATGGCGTATGAAGAAATCGCAGAAATTACAGGCGTTTCTCTAGGAACGGTAAAGTCTAGAATTGCTAGAGCACGTTTACGTTTACAGACTCAGTTGCAGCAATACCTTGATGGCAAGTAACCGTCAAAATCTCCGTACTGTTACGTTAGTTACGTGAATTTACGGCGTGGTTTTGATAGTATTCTCCAAAATGAAAGCTCTAGTTGTTAGAGTAGCTAGTTGAGGAGTAGATGAGCCAGAAGCTCTCATTCGTTGAGTGGGTATTCTCCTAACAGAAGTGATCCCAAATGAATCCCAGATTTGATCCGCGTGATAAGTCCATGCAACCTTCGTCCCATTCTCCCCAGGAGCCTATGAGTTCTCAGGGTCCGTCCGAATCTAATCTTCACGGCGATTCGCTCTATGAAACTCCGAAAGACCGCTTTGAGTTGCTAAGTGCCTACCTAGATGGTGAGGTGACTGCAACCGAGCGGCGTCAAGTAGAGGAATGGCTAGCCAACGACCCAACTGTTCAGCAACTTCATGCACGACTGCTGAAATTGCGTCAGGCGTTTCGCTCTATTCCTGCTCCTGCGCCGAGCCAGCCCGTCGAAGTGGCGATCGATCAAGTATTTGACAAGATTGAGCGGCGTCCCAATTTGAGTTTGGTTCGGGGCGTCAATACTCGGAGGTTTGCTATACCGATGAGTGTTGCTGCCATGTTTGTGGGTGCAGTCACCGTGTTTGGTCTTAATCGATTGCAGTCTCCTAGCGCTCCTCAGCCTGTTGCAGTACAGCAGTCTGAACCTTTAGAGACGGGCGGATTAATGGTGGCGCTTGATCAACCTGTCGTCGCCATGCCTAAGACCACTTCGCCTGATGTCAAAACCCCAGAAAACAAGCCTTTCGACCATAAGGGTGATGACGCTCACTAAACTGTTATTTTCAGTTTGGCAAAGCTGGTAAGGTTCTAGTTAGATTCTCGATAATCCGTAGTTCTGAGGTGAGCTACGGATTATTTTGTTGGCAACTCTTTACCCTTTTAAGCATAATTTTTGCTGGGTTTGTCTGGGGTTGATTGGCTATAGTTTGTAGCACCTCCATTAGAATAAGTAGACCATTGGTTTTATCCGTAGGAGTCGCGATCGTGGAGTCCCGTTACACCCCCGCAGAAATTGAGGCAAAGTGGCAACAAACTTGGGCAGAACACCAGCTTTATAAAACGCCCGAAACGAGCGACAAGCCCAAGTTTTATGCGCTATCGATGTTTCCCTACCCGTCAGGCAATCTGCACATGGGACACGTACGGGTCTATACGATCGTGGACGTGATTGCTCGGCTCAAGCGAATGCAGGGCTACCGCGTTCTCAATCCAATGGGGTGGGATGCATTTGGGCTGCCTGCAGAAAATGCAGCGATCGAGCGGAAAACGCAGCCTGCGAAATGGACGTACCAAAATATTGACCAGATGCGGGAGCAGCTAAAGCAGTTAGGCATTTCTTTTGATTGGGATCGAGAAATCGCGACCTGCTCACCTGACTATTACCGCTGGACGCAGTGGATTTTCTTGGAGTTTTTCAAAGCGGGATTAGCGTATCAGAAGGAAGCTACGGTCAATTGGGACCCGATTGATCAAACGGTACTTGCCAATGAACAGGTAGATGCCGAAGGAAAGTCGTGGAGATCAGGCGCGATCGTGGAGCGAAAATTGCTGCGTCAGTGGTTTCTCAAAATCACCAATTACGCCGACCAGTTGTTAGCCGATCTCGACAAACTGACCGGATGGCCTGAGCGCGTCAAGCTGATGCAGGCAAACTGGATCGGCAAATCAGTCGGAGCGTATTTAGAGTTTCCGATTGTAGGAATTGATCAGAAGATCGGCGTCTTTACAACTCGCCCCGATACGGTATATGGCGTGAGCTATGTTGTGTTGGCACCTGAGCATCCGCTCACTCAGAAAGTAACCACTCGTGATCGCGCTTCTGCGGTTGAAACGTTTGTTCAAGAAGTCTCTGGTCAAAGCGAGATGGATCGCACGGCAGAAGATCGACCAAAGCGCGGCATTCCAACAGGCGGCACAGCGATTAATCCGTTCACAGGTGAAGAGATCCCGATTTGGATCGCGGACTATGTGCTGTATGAATATGGAACGGGTGCCGTCATGGGCGTGCCCGCTCACGATGTGAGAGATTTCCAGTTTGCAACCCAACAGAATTTACCGATTAAGGTTGTCATTGCACCACCCGATCAGCCGACCTCTGGCTTGAAAGAAGCGTACACGGAAGCTGGAACGGTCGTGAATTCTGCTCAGTTTGACGGCACACTTTCAACCGAGGCGAAGGGTATGATCGTCGCCTACGCCGAGAAACAAGGTTGGGGTAAAGCCCGAATTCAATATCGCTTGCGGGATTGGTTGATTTCTCGTCAACGCTACTGGGGCGCACCGATTCCGATCATTCATTGTCCCGAGTGCGGCGCGGTTCCGGTTCCAGAGGCCGATCTGCCTGTGCAATTGCCGGAAGATGTTGAACTGTCGGGCCGGGGTGGATCTCCATTGAGCAAATTAGAGTCTTGGCTGAACGTGCCTTGTCCGTCATGCGGAACGCCTGCCAAACGAGAAACCGACACGATGGACACCTTTATTGATTCATCGTGGTATTTCTTGCGCTATCCCGATGCTAAGAATGATCAAGCAGTCTTTGAGCGCACGAAAACGAACGATTGGATGCCCGTTGATCAATACGTTGGCGGGATTGAACATGCAATTTTACACTTGCTGTACTCGCGGTTCTTTACAAAGGTGTTGCGCGATCGCGGCTTCCTCAACTTTGATGAACCGTTTGAGCGGTTGTTGACTCAAGGCATGGTGCAAGGCAGAACTTACAAAAATCCGACAACCGGAAAATACGTCTTGCCGATTAACATTAAAGATCCGGCGAATCCGATTGATCCCGATACAGGCGAGACGCTGGATGTCGTCTTTGAAAAGATGTCGAAGTCAAAATATAACGGGGTGGCTCCGGGAGATGTTGTAGATAAGTACGGCGCAGATACGGCCCGCATGTTCATTCTGTTCAAAGCGCCGCCCGAAAAAGATTTAGAGTGGGAAGATGCAGACGTTGAGGGGCAATTCCGATTTTTGAATCGGGTCTGGCGACTGGTAAGCGAATCAGCCGCATCTCTTAAGACTACAGGATCGCAAGATTTCACTAAAGCGGAAAAAGAATTGCGTCGAGTGATTCACACGGCAATTAAAGAAGTCACTGATGACTTGCAGGGGGACTATCAGTTCAATACAGCAATTTCAGAATTGATGAAGCTCAGCAATGCGCTGGGAGACTTTCCGGAAAAAACGTCTTCAGCCTTTGCAGAAGGAATCAAAACCTTGCTGCTGCTGTTGGCTCCGTTTTCGCCTCACCTCACCGAGGAACTGTGGCACGCGATCGGACAGTCAGAATCGATTCATACTCAACCGTTTCCAATCGTCGATCCGACAGCGCTCATTGCGGATGAGAAAACGATTGTGATTCAGATTATGGGGAAAACTAGAGGCACAATCGAAGCGGCAACTGCGATCGCAGATGACAAAGCCGCTTTAGAAAAATTTGCCACCGAATCGGAGGTTGCTCGTCGCTATACCGATGGCAAAACCATCAAAAAGGTAATTGTCGTACCTGGCAAACTGGTTAATTTCGTCGTCTCCTAACCTCTTGCAAGCAGCTCATCAGATCTCAGGTGGAAGCAGGAAGCAAATCGTTTCCTGCTTCTGAGTTCGTTTAGCTGGCATTTGTAGCTTGCTGGACTAGCTCAATCACCTGTGAGCGGCTCAGCTTCTCAGAGCCATGCTGCATCGCGTCTAGCGTAGCGTGCGCCAACGTGAGGATGATTTGGCAAAAGTCGAAAGCTGGACTACCTGCGGGTAACGATGTGATGTAGGCATTTGCAAGCTGAAGCTGACGACGAGAATACGCTTGCATGTTGTCATTGGTCCAGCCATCGGGATAGAAGTCTACACGACGGGTCAAATCTTCGCTGTGGTTACGAAGAATATTCACCGACTGCAAGCCTCGACCAAAGCCGATCGCATCCATCCGGTCGGTTTGGGTGCCATCATGCCAAGACCACAAATCTGAAAGCAGTAGCCCCACAGAACCTGCCACGCTAAACGTGTAGCGATCGAGATCGGTTTCGGTTTGAATCATCCAGTTTTGGTCTGCCCAGTGCGCCATTCGATCTGCCATGGCCGCCGTTGATTCCCACACTCGCGGCGCAATGTTTGTAGGCGCAAAGGTTGCCCATTCACCAATTCGCAGCGACACCTCTGGTAGCTGATCGGTGTACCCCCTAAAAGCAGGTTCAAAATCCTCATCTCCAAATCCATCTACTCCAGACTGAAGAATTAAGCTAATCTCGCGAAGAATCTTGGCTTTGACAGCATTATCAAGGTGGGGGTCATCTTCAATTTCGTCGATCGCTCGCATACAGAGGTAAGCAGATGCCACAGCTTGTTGCAAACCTTGCGGAAGCCGACTGATAGGAATAAAAAATGTCCGACTCGTATCTTTCAAAACCTCAAGGGCATCTTTTTGCATATTCATGTAGTATTCACTCCTCTCTCCAAACTTTTATAGCAGGCTGTGATCTAAAACGGTGTTTCCTTGGCAAAAGCACCGAATTTCAACTAAAAAGCTCTTAGTCATCACGATATTAAATGACAGCGTTTAAAGAGAAATGAGAAATCCTGGAAAAGTTCAGTATTCACAACGGGTGACTGAAGTCTAATGGGTCTAATTTGAAGTTGCAGTACTCCTTGTGGAATAGACTACTAAATTGTTCTATCAGTTTTACTAATAATTATGAACTACTGGTTGCTTAAGTCCGAGCCAGAGGTTTATGGAATTCGAGATCTAAAGCGCGATCGCACCACCATTTGGGATGGAGTCCGCAACTATCAAGCGCGAAATTTTCTACGCGCTATGCAACCGGGCGATCTAGTCTTCTTCTACCATTCCAACACGACCCCTCCCGGCATTGCCGGAATGATGAAAGTGGTGGAAGCTAACCTTGCCGACCCCACTCAGTTTGATTCAAGCAGTCCCTATTACGATCAAAAATCGACGCCTGACGCACCCCGATGGCAAACTGTTGGTGTAGAGTTTGTCGAAGAATGGGCTGAAATTGTTTCCCTCGATCAGCTAAAACAAACCTTTACACCGGATAACCTCATGGTAGTGCGTCCGGGAAATCGCCTTTCTGTAACTGCTGTAAGCCACTCGACGGCTCAAAAAATTCTAAAACTAGCAAACCCCCATCGAGCGATGCCTGCTATAGCAGATTGAGGTAGCAATCCCCAAAATCTTAGGTAGAAATCCCTAATCTTTACCCTCGCTTTTGACGATCGCTAAGCTAGAATTGTAAAGGCTTCTTTACCATCCCTAGCTGGACTTTTTATGACCCTCCCAATCCGCAACGTTGCTATTATTGCCCACGTTGACCACGGCAAAACAACTCTTGTCGATGCTTTGCTGAAACAATCTGGTACGTTTCGAGAGGGAGAAGACGTACCAGATTGTGTGATGGACTCGAATGACCTAGAGCGTGAGCGGGGCATCACGATCTTGTCAAAAAATACGGCGGTTCACTACGGAGACACGCTGATCAACATTGTCGATACGCCTGGACACGCAGATTTTGGCGGCGAGGTGGAGCGAGTGTTGGGCATGGTAGATGGCTGTCTGCTGATCGTCGATGCGAACGAAGGCCCAATGCCTCAAACGCGCTTTGTGTTGAAGAAAGCCTTGGAAAAAGGGCTACGTCCGATCGTCTTTGTGAATAAGATCGATCGGCCTCGTGCTAATCCTCACATTGCGGTTGATAAAGTACTAGATCTGTTTCTTGAACTGGGTGCTGACGATGATCAGTGCGAGTTTCCCTATCTTTTCGGCTCTGGGTTGTCTGGCTTTGCCAAAGACACTCTGGAAGAAGAATCAAGTGACATGAAGCCTCTTTTTGAAGCGATTTTGCGCCACGTTCCGCCGCCTGTGGGTGATGCCGAAAAGCCGCTTCAGCTTCAAGTCACAACGTTGGACTACTCAGATTACTTGGGTCGGATTGTGATCGGCAAGATTCACAATGGCACGATTCGCATGGGACAGCAGGCGGCGATCGTCACAGAAACAGGCGACGTGGTGAAAGGCAAGATTACGAAGCTGATGGGCTTTGATGGGCTTAAGCGAGTCGAAATTCCTGAAGCAACGGCAGGCAACCTGGTGGCTGTGGCTGGATTTGCAAATGCTAACATTGGCGAAACCATTACTGACCCCAATGATCCTCAAGCGTTGCCGCTCATCAAAGTGGATGAGCCAACCTTGCAGATGACCTTCTCAGTCAATGATTCGCCGTTTGCTGGGTTGGAAGGCGATTTTGTGACGTCCCGGCAGATGCGCGATCGTTTGTACCGCGAACTCGAAACGAACGTTGCGCTTCGTATCGAAGACACGGACTCGCCCGATAAATTGGCGGTTTCAGGTCGAGGTGAACTGCACTTAGGTATTCTGATCGAAACGATGCGTCGGGAGGGCTACGAGTTTCAGGTGTCTCAGCCTCAGGTGATTTACCGCGAAATGAATGGACATCCCTGCGAACCGTTTGAAACCTTAGTGTTGGATGTGCCTGAAGAAGCGGTCGGTGGCTGTATCGAGCGGTTAGGTCAGCGTCGCGGCGAGATGCAAGATATGCAGGTCGGCTCAAACGGACGCACGAATCTTGAATTTGTGATTCCAGCGCGGGGTTTGATTGGCTTCCGAGGGGAGTTTATGCGAATTACCCGTGGTGAGGGCATCATGAACCACAGTTTCTTGGAATATCGCCCCATGAGTGGTGATATTGAAGCGCGGCGCAACGGGGTGCTGATCTCGTTTGAAGAAGGTGTTGCAACCTTCTACTCGATGCAGAACGCAGAAGATCGCGGCGTGTTCTTCATCAGACCTGGAACGAAGGTTTATAAGGGCATGATTGTTGGGGAACACAATCGTCCTCAAGATCTTGAACTCAATGTTTGCAAGGCAAAGCAATTGACGAACCATCGGGCGTCTGGTGGTGAAGAACTAGTGCAGCTTAAAGAACCGATCGAGATGAGTTTGGAGCGGGCGCTAGAGTACATCGGACCTGATGAGCTTCTAGAGGTTACGCCTGAATCAATCCGTCTGCGTAAAGTTGCGAAGGCGAAGAAGCTAGCGAAGAAGTAAACGCGACTTCTGTTCATTGCTCGATTAATACTGCCAGTCACCATAATCTTCGGTGACTGGCAGTATTGTTTTTAGGAAGACAGAATTTTCGCTTGTTATTAGATTGCTAAATCTGGTGGGGAAAAGTTGGAAAGCTCTCAAATAGGAAGCTATCTCTGCCTCAATTTCAAATAGCTAAGTTTGCAAAGTGTTATACTCTCCCCGGTGAAGGATGTCTAGGAGAGTAAACTATCCCTACCCCAGAACAAAAGACGCAGTGCTTCACGTTGTGCTGTTGGTTTACCAGACTTTATTTGCCTATCAACATCATTCGGATTGATGAGCGAACAGGTAATATTTTCTTCTTAGCAGGTGAAGAGAATATCATAGAGATATTCCCCAACGGCAAATGGAGGTACGTGCAATGAGCCAGCCTAACTTCCAAACCATGAGTCGGAAAGAGTTGCATGATTATGTTCTCACGCATCGTGAGGATCAAGCTGCTTTTTATGCCTACATAGACAAGCTTCATACCGAAGCGACCTGGATTGACATGCCGCCGCTAGAATCTGGTGAGGACTTAAACAGTTATCCTGAATTTGTTAAGCGTTTTCGTGGGAACTCAGAACCGCGAGATAATTAGGGTTAACAGGTTGTCAAGCTATGGGAAACTAGCAGATTCAGAAGTTAACTCTCTACGAGAATTTGTACCCTAATTCTTCAAGGCTCCACCTCATTCCATAAGCGCTCAAGCTGACGTTGCCAAGCAGACATCGTTTCTTCGCGCGATCGCTTCCCCATCTCCAGATCTCCCATCAATCCTTCTTGATAGAAGCGATCGAGGGTTTGCATGGTTGCCTCTAACGATTGCCCTTGGCGTTTTGAGGCTTGAATGATCTGACGAATTTGTTTTTCTGCCAAAGAGCTAAATGTTTCGTTTAACCCTTGTTCCTTGATCGCCAACATTCGCTGGGTTGCAGAGCCAAGATCATCGGCAGTCAAACTTGCCAGTGAATGCTGAAATACCGACCAGAGTACGTCTTGATGAACGGCATAGCGCGTTTCTTGAGTCAGATCAAAATTCGCTTCTAACAGTTCTCCTAAAAACGGCTGCGCGTCTTGAGCAGGTGCGATCGGCAACAACATTCGTAGCCAAGACTGATCATCCGATAGCAAGGCTAAAAGTCGATAGTCAGGCGTTTCAATTTGAAAAGAACCCGGCGCTAAGGTTTGCACTGCCGAGCCAAACAATTGATTTAGGGTGGCGGTCAGTTCTTCTAAAGTCATGGGATTTGCAGTAGCACACATACAACTCAGTCAGCACCGTCTCAATATCAGACGGTGTGTTTGGTTCCTTTTACTGTAATCGCCATTCTGAAAACAAAAAAACCCCAATCGGAGGATTGGGGTGCTTAGGAAGGGAAAAACAAGGAAGTTCTGAGTAGAAGAGGCAACTAGGAGTTAACTAGCCATTCTTCAACTGCTTCCTCTTTTGTATTTGTCCGTCGACTGGGAGTTTCGCGCTCGAACTTCATGTGAATCTCGCGGTTTTGCTCGCCGTCTGCGGCAACTGCCATAATCGGGAAGTCGATCAGCCCGTCTTGGAAAGACATTTGGAATCGGAAAGTTCCGTCTGGATTGAGCTTGATCGGGCGTCCGCCAATCGTTACGGTAGCATCTGGCTCGGTCGCGCCGTAGACAATCAGTTCTGCATCAGCAACCAGCCAGAACTTGCGAGGACGAACTGGGGGAGCCGACGCGGAGAAGCCTGCACCCGACATGGTAAGACCCGAAACCGTTGGCAACGCCCACATGCCCATGCCCGATGGGAACACATAAGAACTAATGCTCTCTTCGTGAATGGAGCGATCGCTTTGCTGCATCGAGCCATAGAGCGACCCTGCGATGCGCTGAGCTTCGACGCCTTGAACCATGCCAAAGATATCGTCGTAAATTGGGTTGCCTGTAGCGCTCATGCCACCTGTGATCGCGCCTGCTGCCCGTTGAGTCGGAGGAACTAATTCCATCACCGTTTTACTGCGCAGGTCTTGATCCCAATTTAAGGTGACAAAGTGATCTTCGATCCAATCCGATGGGTAGACGGGCGGAACCCGTACCTGAGCCGAGCGAGCCAAGGTCAACCAGCGTCCGTCAGCACAGCGATAGCCAATTTCGATCATGTAGTCGCGATCGCTAACCGGAATCGGCAAGTACCACTCCCGCGCCATTTCATCGCAAGGATATTCCTGCACGCTATGAGAAGTCTGGAATTCTACGTTGATATCGGTCACGTCATATAGGCGCATCGCCAGCATTTGGCCGCCCTGACGACGTAACTCTTCTTTATGCTCGTTAGGAATATCCCAGTAAGTGTAAGCCCACTGTGGATCGCGGGGCATTAGCACAACGCGGCTCTCACCGTAGCCAGATGGTAGGTCAGCGAGATCGCTATCGACGCCTGCTAAAGAAACGACGCTTGGTTCAGTCTTGAGTTGAGAATTGTCTTGTCCAACGTCAAATTTTGCCGCTTCCACAGTTTCTTGTGCCTCTAAGGTACGGGTGGGGACAGGGGATGAAAAACGAGTGCGCTGAATGTCTTCGATCGACGCCAGCAGTTGGTCTTTACGCATCCGGCTGTAGCGCGAAACGCCATATTCGCTGGCAACGCGCCTCAATTGGCGCAATGTCATCTCGGTCAAAGGAGGTCTCTCGGTACTCATAGCATTCTCCACAACAGTAATAACGCCTCGGTTAAGCCAAATCGTGTATTGGGATCACGTGTTTTGGAATCACACATGTATCGGGATCAATAGTGCGGCCTAATAACTTTTTCTTGGGGATCGCTAGTCGAGTTCATCATGCAGCAAAGCTAGATAGGGATCAAGGGGTGAGAAGACTTGATTTCAGGCCAAATCACGGAATTTCAATGCAAATGGGGATCATTATGTCATGATAACCTGACATTTTTTACGATATGGGGATCGGCCTATAAGCATTAGGGGAGCGGCCCATAAGAATTACTTGATATTAAGATCCCGAAATTTAGCTAAATGTCAGGTTTTCATAACATTTGTTTCTCGTTCTTCTCCCACCGCTTTCTAGTAGACTGCTGTAAGCAAGCTTTGGAATGTAACGTTATGAACTCCGGTTCTGATCCTTCTGATATTGAAGAATCTGTTGAAGTCGAGGAGGACTCAGGCCATCAAAAGGAAACGCTGTCTAAACAAAGTCGAATTATCAGTAAAGTATTGGCTCCGGCAGTGCGACTGTGGCTGCGATCGCAGGTCGAACACATTGAAGACTTGCAGGTAGAGATCGAAGCGGGCGATCGTCAGATTCTGGGTGGTCACATTCGACAGATCGCCCTTTCTGCTCAAAAAGCGGTCTATCGGGGGCTGCATCTCACACAGGTGCATTTAACTGGACAAAATATTCGCGTCAATTTGGGGCAAATCGCTCGGGGAAAGCCGATGCGATTGTTGGAACCCGTGCCGATTGAAGGAACGCTTTTGCTGCAAGAAGCTGACCTGAATGCATCTGCAAACGCGCCCTTGCTTAAAACCGGAGTGACTCAATTTTTAGTAACGTTGCTTAGATCAAGCGGTTCTGAGGTAGAAGAACCAGCGCTCAATCTTCAGAACTTAAAGATTCGGTTAGAAGAGAATCAGATCGTGTTGGCGGCGGCGTTGATTTCGCGCAGTGGAACCGAGACTGCGATCGCAATTCGCTCTGGATTTGAGATGGGTGCGCCAAATCTTCTCAAGCTCGTCAATCCGCACTGGTTGCCTCATGCAGGTGCGAAACGCGGACTCGCAATTCACGATCTCGACGGCTACGAATTTGACTTGGGTAAGGATACTGAAATTCAGGACTTGAAACTGGAGACGGGACAGCTTTCGTGTCGAGCAAAGCTGTTGGTGCGATCGTGAGCGGTCAGGCGTTTTGTTAAGCCAATGCAGAATTCATACAAGCTCAATTGGGCAATAGCGGTAAGACCAGCGTGACAAAGTAATAGACCAACGGAGCCGTAAACACATAGCTATCCGCGCGATCGAGGATGCCACCATGTCCGGGAATCAGTTGTCCAGAATCTTTCACTCCCGCATCCCGTTTCATCATCGATTCGGTCAAATCGCCAAGTAGACTGGCAACACCAATCAATAAGCCTAGTAAAACACCTGTGATTGGCCATCCTGACCAGTCGAGATACCACGATCCGGCCACACCCACCGCAACACTAGCAGAGACTCCAAAGACTGCCCCTTCTACCGTCTTCTTGGGGCTGATATCTGACAGGCGGGTGCGCCCAATCCATTTACCGATAAAGTAAGCGCCAATATCTGCGGCCCAAATACAGAGAAAGGCTAGAAAGGTGTGGGTCAGTCCTTTTGGCAAAGCGTCTAAACCCTGCCAAGAGGTGAGCCAGAATCCATCAAGCGGAATGTTGCTCAGTTCGGCTTGACCGAGTGATCGCAGTCGTACCCAGTAACTCGGCAAATAACCACAGTAGAACAAGCCCATGATTGAGGTGGAAATATCTGCGATCGTGGCGAGTTTGGGCTGAAACAGCAGATAAAAACAGATAAACGTTCCGGCGACTGGGAAAATAGCATCTGCCAGCGAGGGATTTAAGTTTGAGACGATCAGTAGAATTTGGCTGACTACTAATGTTGTTTTGGCAGCGGGGACAATGCCTTTCGCACGCGCAAGCTGAAAGTATTCGAGTTGCCCAAGATAGATAATGATGCCGAAACAGACTGTGAAATACCAGCCACCCATGAGGATCATGGCTAGAGCAAGTACGATCGCGACAACTCCACTAAAAATTCGAGACCAAGGCATATAAACTAACCGTGCGTGAAGGGAACTTGGTCTAATCTCAACTTGATCAACGGCGACTTTGTTCTCAAAAAATTAATGTCAGGTTAAGCAGGTTAAGGGTTGCTTTGGAATACTTTATCAATGATCTGTGAGCAATAGTAAATGCTGAATGAATATTTAAAGCTTTTATCGTTGTTAACCCGTCAATTCATTTTCTCTCCACTCAACACGAAAATTGGATCGACTGCCGCAAACGTTTGACTTGTGCCACGAGTTTCCAAGCGATTAATGGCAGATTGCACAACTTCAATGTTGCGAGCATGAAGTTCAGCAAAGCTTTCTGAAATTTTATAAAGGGTCTCTAAGTTAGCAGCCGTAGCCACAACACGCCCATGCGGTTTAAGGTGCTGCCACACTTCTTTAAGAATATCTTTGATGGAGCGTCCACCCTCAATGCAGACGCGATCGGGAGCGCTAGTTAAAGTTTTTAGACAGTCGGGAGCGCTGCCTTCAACGATGCTGACGTTTTTGACTCCGAAGCGATCGCAGTTGCGACGAATTAAATTAGCCACATCCTCATCTCGCTCGATCGCAATGATTTGCCCGCCAGGACATAATAAACCTGCCTCGACAGGAATTGTTCCGGTTCCGGCTCCAATGTCCCACAGGACGGAATCGGGTTTGAGTCGTAGTTGACAGAGCAAGAGCAGCCGAATCTCTCGTTGACTCATCGGGATGCCGGGCAAGTTCTCGAATAAATCGTCGGGAATGCCAGGGGTGACGTAAGACCAAAGCGGAGAAGTCATAGGGTAAGTCTTGACTTAAATAGAGCTTTATTTGTGGAATTTTAGAGAGTAGTTGAGGGTTGTGCGGTTAAGTCCCTTCATCGTAATTGGGAGACATCAAAACATCACAAGTGACAAGGCGCAACTTTTTGCCCAAACGACTGGAATTCGCTTCGCAGAGGAATGCAGACCCAAAATGAAGCGACACGACGTCGAGATTAAAGAATCTTTCTGCAAATCGAGTGATCTGTATCTCTAATCAAGTCACGGAAACCTAAATTGAGAAATGCTTCTATTAAATTAAGTAATGCTTATGCAAAATCAAATAACGAAAGCTGAAATCGACAGACGCTTATCGAAAATCAAATAACAGAAGCCGAAATCAACAAACGCTTATCGAAAATCAAGTAATGCTTATGCAAAATTAAATAACGAAAGCCGAAATCAACAAACGTTTATCAAAAATCAAGTAGCGGGAACTTGAATCAGTAAACGTATCTGGTATTTACGTCCTTATTGAACAACGCGCAACATTTTGAGCGTAGGATCTGTGCAACCTGTAATAAAACCACCCGACTTGAGAACGTATTGCAGAACATTGAGAGCGTCTTGAGTAATGTATTCTCCAGGCATCAGAATGGGAATGCCTGGTGGATAAGGGCAAACAAGTTCCGCAGAGATACGATTGGCGTTACCAAAATCTGAAAAATTGCCCGCTTGATCGATCGAAATCATTTCGCTTCGAGCAAAGAACGCTTCACGGGGAGACATTGCCTGCGTTCCATTCAACAACTCCCCACCTCCCATAGATACCCCAACCGCTCCTGACAAAACGTTGCCGACGCCTTTGGCTAGCCGATCCGCTGCCAACGTTTCCCACGCCGCGATCAGCCGATCTACATCTGCTTTCGTATTGCCCAAACTAAAAATAAAGGTGACATGCCGCAGAGACGGCAATTCTGCCGTTACACCTAGCTGCTGATGCAGAATTTCGTCTGCCGTAAATCCATCTATGCCTAAGTTAGAAACCGTTACGGTCAATCGAGTCCGATCGAGGGCATAGAATCCAGAGGTCGTGGCCTGTTCAGGATTTAGGGTTGCCAGTTTTGGAATCGCTTGCAGCCGCGATCGCGCTTCATTCGCTAACCGAAGAGTCTGATCCATCAACTCCTGTCCCTCCGTTGCCATCTGCCCTCGTGCAGCGTCTAACGAGGCTAGAAGCAAATAACTCGGACTTGTCGATTGAACAAGCTGCAACGATTGCGAAACGCGATCGCGATCAATTCGATCTCCTTGAACATGCAGCATCGAAGCCTGCGTCAGGGCTGATAAGGTTTTGTGCGTCGATTGCACGGTTAAATCGGCTCCTGCTTGTAGCGCAGACATCGGTAAATCAGCATGAAACGCAAAGTGCGCTCCGTGAGCTTCATCTACGATTAATGGAAGGTTGTACTGGTGAACGAGATCTGCGATCGCGGCAATATCACCACACACCCCAAAATAAGTGGGATATACCATCAACACCGCTTTTGCATCAGGATGCTGTTTCAGCGTGGCGGCGACCGTTTCAGGCGTAATACTGTGCGCGAGATCTAAGATCGGGTCGTATTCGGGGTGAACAAACACAGGGATTGCGCCAGAGAGGATTAGAGCCGCGATCGCAGATTGATGCACATTGCGCGGCAAAATAATTTTCTCGCCAGGGGCACACGTTGCTAAAATCGCAGCCATAATTCCGCAGGTCGAGCCATTCGCGAGAAACCAAGTTCGTTCTGCCCCAAACGTTTGCGCGGCTAAGGCTTGCGCTTCGGCAATCACACCTTGAGGCGCAAATAAATTGTCGAGTTCGGGCAATTCGGGCAAGTCAGCCTGAAAGACTTGGGAGCCGAGGAGATGAGTGAGTGCGATCGCGCTGCCAATTCCACGCTTATGTCCTGGCGCATAGAAGGAAGCGTGCGATTTGAGGGAGCAAGCGGTCAGAGCCTCTAATAGCGGCAAGCGAACATTTGGCATGATCTTTGGCATGATCAACACGCATATTGAACTTAACGGATATTAACGGAAACGCAGTTCCTGCATCTCTCTGGACAGATGTTTCCTGCCCAACTTCCTTTCTAGGTTAGGAATGTCAAGTAATTCGTTAGGATATTCTATGGTTAACCCGCCGACCATTCCTGATCCAACGGTTCCCGATCCGGCTCCCAGCCCAATTCCAGAACCGTTTCCCAAGCCCGATCCATTACCTTCTCCTGTTCCGGAACCGATTCCCTCTCCTGTCCCGGAACCGATTCCCTCTCCTGCCCCAGAGCCTGTTCCTGCTCCTGTCCCACAAACCATACCGGGACCTGTTTAACCGTTTGTATCTCACCTACCTACTATGCTAAGAGCCGGGATTGTTGGACTCCCCAACGTTGGAAAATCAACTTTATTTAACGCGGTGGTTGCCAATGCCAAAGCCCAAGCCGCCAACTATCCCTTCTGTACGATTGAGCCAAATGTCGGTATTGTTGCCGTCCCTGACGATCGGCTAAAAGTCCTGGCAAATATTTCTAGCTCAGCCGAGATTTTGCCAGCACGAGTCGAATTTGTGGACATCGCCGGATTAGTGAAAGGCGCAAGTCGCGGGGAAGGCTTGGGCAACCAATTTCTCGCCAACATTCGAGAAGTCGATGCGATCGTACATGTGGTGCGCTGTTTTGAAGATGACGATGTGATTCACGTTTCCGGATCGGTCGATCCAGTGCGCGACATTGAAGTGATCAATCTTGAACTAGGGCTTGCTGACTTAGATCAAGTCGAGCGCCGAATTGAACGTGCCCGAAAGCAGTCTCGCACCAGCAAAGAAGCTCAAGTCGAAACGGGCGCACTCGAAAAGTTGATTCCAGTCCTCAATGAAGGTAAACCCGCACGTCAAGTTAGCCTCACCGAAGAGGAAGAAGAGCTGATCAAACCACTCGGATTGCTGACTCGCAAGCCAATTATCTATGCCACGAATGTTTCTGAAAATGATCTGGCAACAGGTAACGAATGGGTTGAGCAGGTGAGAGCGCTCGCCGCTGAAGAAAACGCGCAAGTCGTGGTGGTGTCAGCTCAAGTTGAATCGGAACTCGTGGAATTACCAGAGAGCGATCGCGCCGATTTCCTAGAATCGCTAGGCGTCGAAGAAGGAGGTTTAAAGTCTCTCATTCGCGCGACTTACGAACTGTTGGGACTGCGAACCTACTTCACGACTGGGCCAAAAGAAACCCGTGCCTGGACAATTCACGCGGGCATGTTAGCTCCTCAAGCCGCAGGCGTAATTCACACAGATTTTGAGCGGGGCTTTATTCGGGCTGAAACGGTGGCTTACAAAGACTTAGTAGCCACAGGCTCAATGGCAGGAGCCAAAGAAAAAGGCCTGGTTCGTAGTGAAGGCAAAGAATACATCGTTCAAGAAGGCGATGTATTGCTATTCCGCTTTAATGTGTAAACACTGAAATCATACTAGTGTAAAGATTGGTACATGATTCAGCAATATTACGGAAGGCTGTGTATAATTACAGGTAGAAAGGTTTTGCGGAAGCCTCAAAGCTGAATTTTTACGCCTAATCCAATAGTTTGGATTTCATAGCACCTCGGTCTCACGATCGAGGTCTTTTAATTTTTACCTCATCCCTTATCCTTCCTCCTCATTCCCCACTCATATGTGACAATAGAGTTAAAGAATGTAAATATTTCTCATATATAGGACTCGATACCATGCGTGTAATCCTCATGACAGGCAAAGGCGGCGTCGGTAAAACCTCGGTGGCTGCTGCAACTGGACTTCGCTGTGCCGAATTAGGATATCGAACGCTGGTATTGAGTACCGATCCAGCCCACTCACTGGCTGACAGCTTCGATCTTGAATTAGGACACGAACCGAGAGAAGTGCGTCCGAATCTTTGGGGAGCCGAACTCGACGCCCTCATGGAACTTGAAGGCAACTGGGGAGCCGTCAAGCGATACATCACCCAAGTTTTGCAAGCTCGTGGACTCGAAGGGGTTCAGGCAGAAGAGTTAGCCATCCTGCCAGGCATGGATGAGATTTTTGGACTCGTGCGAATGAAGCGGCATTATGACGAAGGCGAGTTTGATGTGCTGATCATCGATTCTGCCCCCACTGGAACTGCTTTGCGGCTACTCAGCCTGCCAGAAGTGGGCGGTTGGTATATGCGAAAATTCTACAAGCCGTTTCAGGGAATTTCGGTTGTGCTACGTCCGCTAGTTGAGCCAATCTTTCGCCCGATCGCAGGGTTTTCGCTGCCTAACAAAGAAGTAATGGACGCGCCTTACGAGTTTTACGAACAAATTGAAGCGCTGGAAAAGGTTCTGACTGACCCCACCAAAACCACTGTGCGACTCGTGATGAACCCCGAAAAAATGGTGATTAAAGAATCGCTGCGGGCCCACGCTTATCTGAGCCTTTATAACGTTGCCACCGATCTCGTTGTTGCCAACCGAATCATTCCTGACTCTGTTTCCGATCCGTTCTTCCAAGGCTGGAAGGCACAGCAGCAGGGCTATCGCCAAGAGATTCACGACAATTTTCTGCCGTTGCCTGTGAAGGAAGTGCCGCTTTATTCTAAGGAAATGTGTGGCTTAGAATCGCTCGATCGCTTGAAAGAAACACTCTATCCGGACAACGAAGACCCGACGCAGATTTATTACAAAGAAACAACCCTACGAGTCGTTCAAGATCAAAATCAGTACAGCTTAGAGCTTTACTTGCCTGGAATTGCTAAGAGTCAGGTTGAGCTAAGCAAAACGGGTGATGAATTAAATGTCCGAATCGGAAATCATCGCCGTAATTTGGTTCTGCCGCAAGCGTTGGCAGCTTTGCAACCATCGGGAGCCCGAATGGAAGACGATTATCTCAAGATTCGCTTTTCTGACCCGGCTAAGGTTTAATCGTTGCCTTGTATTGGAGCGATCGCGACTTGAATTTCTGTTTCGCGTGATTTGGTTGCGATCGCTCTGATTACTTGATAGATCCTAAGAAAAGAATCCAACAGCCTCCGTTCAGCAATGCGGTTAACACGGCTCCAATAATGACACCTTTCATGAGTCCAAATTGCCGTTTGCGGTTTAGATAAATCACTAACGGAATCACATAAACTAATTGAGCAACGCCCCAACCGATAAGGGCAAGCGTTGGCAGCGCAAGCAGATTGTAATGAAGCGGAGAGGGCAGTGAACTTGAAACAAAGAAAATCAGTTGCGCCACGATCGCACCAACAAAAAGCGCAAGAATATGCACTCCAAATAGTAGAAGAATGCCTTTTAGAATTTGCGTAGTCTCATTTCTCTGACTCATGATTTTCTGAGTGAATGCAATTATTGCGACGTTTGGAGGGTGAAACAATCTTGCATCTTCACAACCTGCAATACGCTAGGCGATTGTGCCACATTGAGCCACAGCATAGATTACAAGCTTGCGGCGAAGAGAATGGAGTATAGCTACCAGGGCAATCATCTACTATCGCCAATGGCTGAATTTGAATACGTTTCAGACTGACTATGACACGGGAATTAACCGTAGCGATCATCCTCTATCCCTAATAGAAAGAAGCTAGGAGCGAGAGTTGAATCTCATTCCTA
Source organism: Myxacorys chilensis (assembly GCF_059505265.1). Taxonomy (NCBI): domain Bacteria; kingdom Bacillati; phylum Cyanobacteriota; class Cyanophyceae; order Leptolyngbyales; family Leptolyngbyaceae; genus Myxacorys; species Myxacorys chilensis. The sequence continues at coordinate 35,344 of NZ_JCACKG010000281.1, forward strand.
GCTTCTTCTTTGATATACCCTCAGGGAATTCGAAGCAACGGACTCTAGCTACGACCTTGGGCTTATGAGAGGTGAATACTACCTCCGGTCGTGTTCCAAGTCGAGCATGACCTTCTCAATCACCCATGAGAATGCGGGTTTCAATAGGGACTTCTGCGGATTACGCAGTGTTACGCAATTCCAGTTCCGCCTGTCACTCCATACACTTCTCCCGTGATGTAGCTACCCTCCTGAGAAGCCAGCAGCACGTATACAGGAGCAATCTCCACCGGCTGTCCAGGTCTTCCCATGGGCACAGCGGAGCCAAATTTCTCAATCTTGTCCTGGGTCTGTCCACCACTGGGCTGTAAGGGCGTCCAGAAGGGTCCCGGTGCAACTGCATTGACCCGCACTCCCTTTTCGATCATCTGTTTCGCCAAGCCTTTGCTGAAATCCACAATGCCTGCTTTCGTCATTGCATAATCTAGCAGAGTGGCTGAGGGTTCAAACCCTTGAATCGAAGCAGTGTTGATAATCGCTGCTCCAGGCTTCAGATGGGGCACTGCTGCTTTCGTAATCCAAAACAGCGCGTAGAGGTTCGTCTTCATCACCTTGTCAAAATGCTCGGTCGGAATCTCGCTGATTGAGGGGTAAGACGTCTGAGCACCTGCATTGTTAACGAGAATATCCAAGCCGCCCAACGATGCTACTGCGTCTGAGACAAGCTTTTGGCAAAATTTCTCATCGGTAATGTCACCTGGAAGCGCCACTGCTTTGCGTCCAGCCTGTTCAATCACCTGGATGACCGTTTGAGCATCCTTTTCTTCACTGGGAAGATAGGAAATTGCCACGTCTGCTCCTTCCCGTGCGTAGGCGATCGCAATAGCTCGCCCGATGCCAGAATCGCCTCCAGTGATCAATGCCTTTCGACCGACAAGCTTGCCACATCCGGTGTAGCTCGTCTCACCGTGATCTGGCTGTGGGTCCATTTGTTGAGCAAGTCCCGGTACAGACTGCGGCTGACGGGAAAAAGGCGGAGTGGGATACTGTTGACGTGGGTCTTGCAGCTTTAATCGATCATTCTCCATTCGTAGTTCTCCCAGGAAGTGTTTCAGCTTTCCCATCCTGCTACGCCTGTTGATTCGCCGCGTGTCCCACTGGGCTGAAATATGTACGACACAAGTTTGAGACGGCGACCACCGCTCAATTTGCTCTCTCAGAAGTTAGAGCAGAAGAGAGCTTTGAGTTCAACAATACTGGAATTGCCGCTAGCTCCTGGGACTTCTGCTGAAAAGAGCAGATGTTCAAGGGGTGCCGTCAGAACGCTCACTCACAATTTCCCAGATGCAACAATTCTCGGTTTACAGTCCTCTGATCTTCTGCTGATGAGTAAGTTCACTAGAACCCCCTGGAATTCTTTTAGTGGCAGTAATAACTCAGAATTCGGTACAAGCTTCTCTTCTCTGGCTCAGGAAATGCATCACGATGTAGAACAAGAAGACTTCAAGCTGATTCTATTGATGAGCTTGTATCTGCGATTTCTTCTTTTCGAGTTTTTTAACAATCTTATCCAGATAATATTGAAGGTTTAAGTTTAGAACAAATCCGCTAATCTTTCCTTTTCTATTTTCGACTTCCGACTGTAGCGAGTTTTGAACAGATTTAAGCCATGCCAATTCTTCAATTAACGTTGCAGGAACGTTTTCAAATTTGTATCGTTCGCTTAGTGCCCAAAAAATGTATCTTTGATCTTCATCGTTCATCGATAGCAGGGCAGCTATAAAGGTATGTGGTTCTACATAATTCAGTATCGGAATGTCATGATATTTCTGAGTTAAAACATCTTCGTACTGATACCTACTTACGCTAATCATTCTAGAAAACTTCAACTTATCACTTTGCATGATGGTGAGTAAATCTTTGCCAGCAGCAGGCAGATTCTCCTCTTGCGCCAATTCTCGCACTTCGTCGATATACAAAGATAGCTCTTGAAATTCCTCAAACTCTTTCCCACAGAATCCAAGACTGCCATAGGCGTCATCAGTGATCGAATCGATCAGTGAAGGAGCGGTAAGAGTAAGCTGTTTGCTATCTTTTAGATAGTCAATGTAGTGCTTGGCATCCCTGAGAATCTCGTCTTTGCTTTTCTTATAAAGCCTTGCATCAGAGAACTGCAGAAAAAGTCCGAAAACATGCTTTATTTCTCCAATTTCAACATACTTTCTATTGTTGTAATCCAACTCAACACTGTTGAGAATGCTATCAAACTCATCATCAGAAATATCTCGAAAATGCCATAATCTAATCCAATTAGGAGTATTTCCATCCTGAAAGTATTTACTATTTGATATTGATTGATCTAATTCATCAGTATCTATAATTCCCTTATCAAAAAATGCTTGCCACCATAGGTTACTTGGAAATGGTTCGTACAGGTTAAGCCAAGAATATGTTTCAAGAACTTTTTCAAGTGGATTGGGCTCCTCATGATTAACCCTTTCATTAGAGTTGAGTGATTGGCGTGAAATTCGCTTACTCATTCGAGATGTATATACATCTTCTAGCTTACTAATATCTTTTGGACGCATGTTGCCGCGTTTAATCTCTATAGAAAAAACCATAAGTAGCTTCAACAAGTCTTGTAATAGCTCTAGATTATTTTTTGCTTTTTCTGGCAAAGCATCAAAGATTCTCTCAAAATCTAAGACAATCTGCTTTAAATTTCTAAGATTTTTATATTCAGCTTTTGCGTATAAATCTTGTATCAATTCAGCATTATTTGAGAGGAACTTTTTAATATCTGAACCGCTCACCATAGTAATGAAATTTTCTAATGCACCCTCAAAGTCTAGAGATATACCAAAAGTTTTACCTATCAATTTCTCTTTAATAATTTTATACCTATCATCTTTTTTCGCTAGTTCATCTTCATTAGCAATGAGAATTGCCTTTAAGTCTTGATGCTCTACAAAAGAATTGATATATCCTAATACATTGACGAGATCTATATTGCAGCGTTCTAAATCATCAAAAATTAGAATACTTCTGTCAACATTTTTGAGATAATCAGGCAAATTAATTTCTGGAATTTGAAGGTTTACTGCTCCTTCATCTCTACTGTCGTTGTTCAAATCAATTTTTAACGTGCCCTTTAGTAAACCTTTGAGAATCTTACCAGTTACTGCCATTCCTTTTGAAGCAAGTAGAGGATGTAATTGCTGAAAAAATGCATCTTCTATCTCAGAGAAATTGGTCATCCCGTAAAGACTTATATACAAACATTTATGATTTTTCTCTTTAAGCTTTTCACGATATTTATTAATAAACCATGTTTTTCCAGAGCCCCATTCTCCTTGTAAAAGAACAGCGAATCCAGGGGCGTGAGGTAAATTACAGTAATAGTCTAAGTACGTTCCTATATGGCTATTGCTTGTTTGCTGACTCTGGCTCATTTGTCCCTTAAATTTCTTTTATGCCATCAAGCCTAAATATAACAAACGTACAATACGCCCCCATGAGATTTAAGAACCCAATAATCTCTCAAGCGGTTTTACACCTTGGAAATGACACTGCCCCATAAATCCATGAAAACGTGCTTGTTTTCTCGGCTTAGGTTGATCTTTAAGAATTGGCATTGTTGCAAGTAGAGGAGTTGAAGTGACCCCTTTAGTTCGGACAGAAGCACAAAAGATTTAAGCGTATCTAC
>NZ_JCACKG010000282.1:0-38374 GCF_059505265.1 Myxacorys chilensis
TACGCACAAGGATTAAACGCTTAGCTCGCAAAACGATTTGTTTCTCTAAGTCAATCTGGTTGCACGATGTGGTCATTGGTTTGTTCATCAACCGTTATGAGTTTGGTGTGGATGTCTGATCCTATCCACAGGTCTAGGCCATTACCTTTACCACCATCTGGTACTTGAGAACTTCGCATTAAGTAAGCAGATTCTGACAGTTCATCTAATTCACCGATCAAGTGATAGGAATACGCTTCCAATTCTTCTGGTTCTAGGTCTAACTCTGCTTGATGAATGTCAATTGTAACTTCAATATTGTCAGACATAGAGCAACTATTTCGAGAGAACTCTATACGATTCTAATAGTGGATTGCAGACTGTAGGGGTTTAGTTTTGATCAATATGCTGACTGGTTAGCGCTTCACTAATCGCAGGTTTGATCCGCGTCAATCCAGGTATTGTTGCGTCAACTAGAGGTTTTGTCGCAACAATACCTGGATTGATTCGCGCAAAACCTGATCCTGCCCACGCGATTGGCTTTCGCCAAGTTCCGAAGGATCGCAGGTTTCATCGCAACAAAACCAGATCTGATCGCAACAAAACCTGGTTTCGTTCGGACAAAACTATGTTTCGTTCGGGACAATCATAAGTTTTGTTTGCGTCGAATTAGGTTTCGTCGCGACATTGCTAATACCTATCCATTCCTTCACCGCTTCCTTGTATATCAAATCGATGAAGCATCACCATACAACCTCTAAAGAGTTGTTGCCCCCGCGTTTTCTTTATCGATCCGTTGCCTTTAAGTTTTCGAGAGTCACCCATAGAAAAAAGCTCCCGGAAATCCGAGAGCTTTCAGCTAATCACTCAAAGAGCCCTTACACTATTTGCCAATCACTTTCTTCGCTTCAGCCACTACGTTATCTACAGTGTAGCCAAACTTCTCCATTGCAACGCCGCCCGGAGCCGACACCCCAAAGCGCTCGATGCTAATCATTGAGCCTTCGTTGCCCATGTACTTGTGCCAACCGAAGCTAGACGCCGCTTCCACCACCAGACGCTTTTGGTCCGCCTTCGGGAAAATCGTATTCTTGTACGCTTCGTCTTGCTCCTCGAACAGTTCCCAACAAGGCATCGAAACAACCCGCACCTTGTGACCTTCAGCCCGGAGTTTTTCTGCCGCCTGAACGCAAAGGCTGACTTCGCTACCTGTTCCAACCAGAATGATGTCCGGTAGATCATCGCTGCCAGAGAGAATGTACGCGCCCCGTGCTACAGCGTCGATCGAGCTACCGTCGAGTTGAGGCAACGCTTGGCGAGTCATCGCTAGCAGAGATGGCTGATGGCGACGCTCAATGGCGATTTTGTATGCCCCAGAGGTCTCGTTTCCATCGGCGGGACGGAAGACTAACAGGTTCGGAATCGCCCGCAGGGACGGAATCGTTTCGATCGGTTGGTGCGTCGGACCATCTTCACCCAGCGCTACCGAGTCGTGGGTCATGACGTAAATGACGCCTGCTTGCGAGAGCGCCGATAGACGAATTGCGGCTCTCATGTAGTCCGCAAAGACTAAGAAGGTGGCGCAGTATGGAATCAAGCCAGACTTATCAAGGGCAATCCCGTTACAGATCGCGCCCATACCATGTTCGCGGACGCCAAAACGGAGGTTGCGCCCTTCGTAGCTTCCCTTTTGGAAGTCAGCGTATCCCTTGAGCAGGGTCAAATTGGAGTGAGTCAGGTCAGCCGAACCACCGATTAATTCGGGAACCGCCTGAGCGATCGCATTCAGGGTCTTCTCAGACGTTTGACGAGTTGCTAACGCCTTATCTTCAGGCGTGTAGTGTGGCAAACACTTCTCCCAACCGTCAGGCAGCTTACCGCTCACCCGTCGCTCAAATTCAGCCGCATCTTTCGCATACTTCGACCGATATGTGGCAAGCGCTTCATTCCACTCAGCTTCGTATTTCGCGCCGCGATCAATCGCTTGACGCCACTGATTCAACGCATCTTCGGGAACGGTAAAGGGTTCGTACTCCCAGCCGAGATGGGCGCGGGTTGCTGTGACTTCATCGCCGCCCAAAGCCGCACCGTGAACGCCTGCGGTATTCGCCTTGTTGGGAGAACCGTAGCCAATGGTCGTGCGAACTTTGATCAGCGAAGGCTTGTCGGTGACGCTCTTAGCCGTCTCGATCGCTTGCTGAATTGCGTCTAAATCAGTATCGCCATTGGAGACGACTTGAACGTGCCAGCCATACGCTTCAAAGCGCTTACCGACATCTTCGGTAAACGAAACTGCCGTGTCACCGTCAATCGAAATATGGTTGTCGTCATACAGCGCAATCAGCTTGCCCAAACCCAAGTGACCCGCCAACGAACACGCTTCACCCGAAACGCCTTCCATGTTGCAGCCATCACCCAAAATCACATAGGTATAGTGATCTACGATCGTAGCATCAGGCTTATTAAACGTTGCCGCTAGGTGCGCTTCTGCCATGGCCAAGCCGACACCGTTACAAATGCCCTGTCCGAGCGGACCTGTTGTCACTTCAATTCCTGGCGTTTCAAAGTTCTCTGGGTGTCCAGGTGTCTTTGACCCCAATTGACGAAACTGCTTGATGTCATCCATCGATACGCTGTCAAAGCCTGCCAAGTACATCAGGGCGTACTGAAGCATCGAGCCGTGACCGGCTGATAGAACGAAGCGATCGCGGTTAAACCAATACGGGTTTTTGGGGTTAATCCGCAGAAATTTATTCCACAGCACATAGGACATCGGAGCCGCACCCATAGGTAAACCGGGGTGCCCCGACTTCGCCTTTTCAACGGCATCGATCGCCAGAAAGCGAATCGAATTAATGCAAAGTTCTTCGAGTGATTGGGCTGCAACGACCATGATTCTTTTCTTTAATGTAGGAATGAACGACGGTTTGGCGCTGGACTGAAAAGGGCAGATTCGGCTTGATACTCAGGTCTCTGAACTCAAAACAAAATGCTTACCATAACCATTATGTAGGATAGTAAGCAAAAATACCTAATCAGTTAAAACTATCGGAAGCCATAACTAAACTACAGCTTCCTCATCATCTTAGTCAAAAGGGGGCACTTGAAATGATCTCCCTGATAAAAATCCGGAGGAGGCAGCCGATGATGTTGCTTGCAAAGCTGATAAGTCACAGTTATTGGTTCAATATGATCTCGGCATCTTAGCGCTCAAACAGTACTTCCAAATCATAATAAGCGCTAGCAATACCTTCTCTATTCGCATCCCCGACTTACCCTTCTGATACTTCTTGTACCACTTGCAAATTTGTTCTGCAATCGCGCTCGATCGTGCCGCCCACACCAACAAACGTCCCGACCGTTGCGATCGCTGCTTCCCGTTCATTCTCGCCTATAGGTTCCCAACTCCCACTAATTTCCGGCATCGAAAATAATTCATCTGTAGCTGCAACAGCATCCTCACCTTCTACCGCAATTTGAACTTGCATCGTGTGACTCACGCATCAATGACATATTCTACCGAAACGTAAAACGAAACCAGAGACTAAGCGAAACGAACTCTACAATAAAGCTAACTGAGTGAACGTGAGTACTATGCTTCCACTAGACCTCAAGCAACTTCCAACTAGTGACGAACTGCCCTGCTCAGACGATATTCCTGTGGATAACGAAGACCAAAACTTTCTCCCCAACGTTTTGCTATTTCTTCTCGCCTCCATCTGGGCAGATCGCATGGACTGGTACTTCGGGGCAGACATGGCAATCTATCACACTACAGGCGTCAGCCCTAGAGTTCCAGTTGTTCCCGATGGCTTTCTCAGCATCGGCGTAGAGCGCAAAAAAGGTGGCAAATCTCGCAAAAGCTATGTCCTGTGGGAAGAACAGAATATCTCTCCCATCTTAGTTTTAGAGATGGTTTCCCACATACCGGGCGGAGAATATGACGACAAGCTAGACATCTACACTCGCTTGGGCGTGTTGTACTACGTCATCTACAACCCCGAATTCTGGAAGCGCGACGGACATCAACCCTTCGAGGTCTACAAGTTAGTCAACGGAGTTTATCAGCTTCAAATTGGAGAGCCGTTTTGGATGCCAGAGATTGGCTTAGGCATCAGTCGCGCTCAAGTTGTATTCAGCAACATTCCCCAAGAGCAGTTGGCATGGTATGACAAAGCTGGAACTCGTTACCTAACGGCAGAGGAACGGGCAGACCAAGAGCGACAAGAGAAAGAGCGATTGATCGAGCGACTACGGGCTAAAGGAATCGATCTAGAAGACTTGCTATGACGAATCGAAGGGGGTATTTATCTCCTGAAATCGTTTGAGATCGCTACATGACAGACTGCACGCGATCGCTAACTAACCACCCGCAATTCGTAATCAAGCACTTGCGATCGCAAACCAACCACTGGCAGTTGGTCATCAAACACCTGCGATCACAAACCAACCACTAGCGATCGTAAACCAACCACTAGTGATCGGTAACTAACCGCAAGCAATCCGTAAAAAGCGGATTCTCTCAGTTGGATTGCCGAGGCATTTAGTTAAGTTAAGCAATGCAGAGCAAGGGAGACAATTCCTCTTCCAAGCACTCGACAGTGCCAATTCTCTCCGTTCGATTGCCGAAGCATACCTGAAATTATGCGATCGCCCTCAAGTGAAAACTATCCCATCGATGCAATCAACAGTGCAGAAGCCTCTCAAAGTTCTGATTTCCTCGTTGATAAGCCCTCCAACGGTGTTGCCCAACTTCATGCAGAACTTAGCAACCGGGGTGAAGCCCTCCACCTAGCCCCTCTGCCAGAAACTACGAACATCCGCCGATTCCCTTCACCAAAACATCACGATTCTTTGCGGACTTTGCTGACTGAGATCCAGCCGCATCTGAGCCAAACTTGGCATATCCAACCCAAAGACCGACGAAAAGCGCAACCCGCACAACTCGCCCCAACCCGCTTGCGGTGTTCAGCCTCAACCTCGGTGGATAGTACTGTCATCCAGGAGCGTATCTCTCATGTCTCGTCAAAAGAAAACGGCTCACGTTGCCGAAAAAATAGAACATCGGTTAGCCGGATTAAAAGCGATCGACCCAAATTTGGATCTTGGAGAAGGCTGTAGCGTCATCGCCATTCAAAGCACCGTTGAACAACTGCGGAATCAGGTCAACGCCTATAACGATGCCTTAGCCGTGATCGATTCAACGCAAATCAACATCCAAAATCTGGAAAAGCAACTCAATCAGTTGGGCCAAAAAGCGATGTTAGGCATTGCCTTCAAGTATGGCAAGGATAGTGATCAGTATCGCTTAGCAGGTGGAACCCCAACGAGTGAAGTCGTTCGCAAGGGAATCGCCACCCGTTTAAAATCGAAGCCACAAGCGGAAGCGAACGAGCAGAACTAATCGATAAATTCTTGGCATTGGTAGATTCCTTGATCACCCTGGCTTTTGCACAAAGCCAGGTTTTTTTATGCTCAAAAAGAAGCGATCGCAGGATGTGAGGTAGACCCATCCCCTGCGATCGCTACATTAAACCTACCTAATCCGTTAACGCACAAACTTCTTGAACGCCAACGTCACATTATGTCCACCAAATCCAAACGAGTTGGACAGCGCCACATCGACCTGCAAAGCACGACTCTGATTCGGCACATAGTCCAAATCACATTCAGGGTCGGCCTCAACGAAGTTGATCGTCGGAGGAACCCGATCGTTCGCGATCGCCAGCGCTGTTGCCACCCCTTCAATGCCACCCGAACCACCAAGTAAATGACCTGTCATCGATTTAGTCGAGCTAACAGCAATCTTATAGGCATGGTCGCCCAATGCCGTTTTAATCGCTGCCGTCTCGTTTGGATCGTTAACGGGCGTACTCGTCCCGTGAGCATTAACATAGCTAACTTGCTCAGGCGACAGCCCAGCATCTTTCATCGCTAACTGCATCGCTCTCGCCGCCTGCACCCCACCTGGAAGCTGACCCGTCATGTGAAACGCATCGCACGTCACGCCATAACCCACGATTTCGGCATAAATTTTTGCCCCACGAGCCAAGGCATGTTCCATTTCCTCTAGCAGAAGGATTCCAGCACCTTCACCCAGCACAAAGCCATCGCGATCTTTATCAAACGGGCGACTAGCGTGAGTCGGATCGTCATTGCGAAACGAGAGCGCTCGACAGGCGGCAAAGCCTGCCACCGAAAGCGGAGTCACCGCTGCTTCCGTGCCACCACAAATCATTGCTTGAGCGTAGCCGTGCTGAATCCATCGGAACGCATCCCCGATCGCATTTGACCCTGCCGCACACGCCGTCACTGAACAGGAATTCGGACCTTTTGCCCCAATGTGAATCGCGGTTAAACCAGCCGCCATGTTCGCGATCATCATCGGAATCATAAACGGACTACAGCGATCGGGGCCTTTGGTGAGGTTGACTTCCTGCTGATCTTCCAGCACCTTCAAACCGCCAATTCCAGTTCCAATTAGAACGCCCACCTGTTCAGCGTTCAAATCATTAATTGTGAACTGAGCATCTTCTAAAGCTTGCTTACTTGCTGCTACCGCAAGCTGGGCAAAGCGATCCATTCGCTTCGCATCTTTGCGATCGAGGTAAACGTGAGGATCAAACCCCTTCACTTCTGCCGCAAAGCGACAATCGTGGCGCGACGCATCGAACAGTGTAATCGGCGCAACGCCGTTCCGTCCGCTCATCAACCCGTCCCAATAATCAGCCAGCGTATTGCCAATCGGTGTGATTGCACCAAGCCCCGTGACAACAACGCGCTTATTCACAGAATTTGTCATGATTTCCACTCGGAGGGGTTTTACCCCCAAAAACAATGAGGTTAGACGGGGGCTAAAGGCGATAGGCGATGACTCGCTCTTTCGATGCTTTGCGAATCGAACTGCCTACCGCCCACAAATTAAGCAGAAGCAGTAACCTTGTTGCTAATGTAGTCAACCGCCGCTTGAACGGTGGCAATTTCTTCAGCCGCTTCGTCTGGAATTTCAATATCAAACTCTTCTTCTAGAGCCATGACCAGTTCAACGGTGTCGAGTGAGTCTGCGCCCAAATCATTCGCAAAGTTTGCTTCAGGAACAACTTTTCCAGACTCGACGCCGAGTTGATCGGTCACGATCTTTTTTACTTTCTCAAAAATTTCAGTCTCGCTCATAGGTTCCTCAACTGGTTGCAGCAGCGATAAATTTCGCTATATCTAAGGTCTCATGCTTGCGATCGCATTGTTTACAACGTTTCGATAAGCATTGCTGCCAACAATACGATTTTAAGCATCTCTTCATCTTATCGGAAAGCGTCGTCGGCAGATTATAGACAAGGAGGTAAGGAGAAGGGATGAAAGATGAGGGATGAGTGATGAAAGGTAAGATTGAGCCTTTTCAAATCAGCGTTTCTACTTGCTTCGAGAAGAGAAATAAATAAACTATAAGTAAGTCTAAGAAATAATGCTTACACCCATTGCCGATCGTAATCACTAAGCAAATTTAAATTAGGATCAATCTCTAGGGTCATTGTGAGGGGCTACAGTTTAGCTTGCTTCATCCCTCATCCCCCATCCCTCATCCCTCATTCTTCCTCCCATGTCCTCCAGAACACTAAAATACGCTTATTTTCCCGGTTGTGTCGCTCAAGGAGCTTGCCGGGAGCTAGATCAATCTACCAAAGCGCTAACGCGATCGCTCGGCATTGACCTGCTTGAACTCAAGAAAGCGTCATGCTGCGGTTCCGGCACGTTCAAAGAAGATTCTCAGCTTCTCGAAGACACCGTGAACGCTCGCAACATTGCTTTGGCAGAAGAATTAAATTTGCCGTTGCTGACGCATTGCAGCACTTGCCAAGGCGTGATTGGTAATGTTCATGAACGGCTGAAAGAATCGCAAACTAGCGATCCTGCCTATATTGAGCAGATCAATGGCTTCCTTAAGAAAGAAGGCTGTTCTCCCTATAAAGGCAGCAGCGACGTGAAACATTTGCTTTGGGCTTTAGTAGCAGACTATGGACTAGAGGAAATCTCTAAAAAAGTCACTCGCAAACTCTCTGGCTTGAACTGTGCGGCGTTCTACGGCTGCTACTTATTGCGCGGACAAGCCCATCCTTACGATGATCCGTTCAATCCAAAGTCAATGGAGAACTTGTTTGAGGCGGTGGGTGCAACTCCAGTACTCTACCGTGGACGAACGCAATGCTGCGGTTGGCCGCTTTCGAGCTATGCCACAGATCAGTCGTTTAAAATGGCGGGAATGCATATTAGAGATGCGATCGCCTCGGGTGCAGATTGTATGGTTACGCCTTGTCCCTTATGCCACTTGAATTTGGACTCTCGCCAACCTGAAGTCGAAAAAGTGATCGACGAAAAACTCGGCTTACCAGTGCTGCATCTGCCGCAATTGGTGGCGCTGGCGTTAGGGGTCAGCCCAAAAGATTTGGGACTCGATCGACATATTGTTTCCACTCGCCCCGTTTTAGAGAAATTGGGATTGTCAAGCTAGAGCGATCGAGGTTAGATGTCTTGAGCGTCATCATGGGGTGAGAGCGCGTCCACCACTTGCTTCACAATTTTGGGATGGAGAATTTTGCCAGAATGAAAGGGAATGACAACTCGTTCTGTATTCCTCATATAGATACGATGACTCCCTTTACTTCTAACGAGAACAAAACCAGCAGCAAACACTAATTTTTCGGCTTCTTGAGCCGTCAAACGAGGAAGTTTAGGCAACCTGTACCTCGACGGTCATGGTCAAAATTTCTTGGCTTAGGAGGGTTTGTTTTTCTTCATCTGAAAGCGTCTCGATATACAACTCGATCGCCTCATGTATATTGGCTTTAACTTCTTCTAACGACTCACCCTGCGTCTGGCAGCCTTTTAGTTCTGGGCAATATGCGTAATAGCCATATTCATCTTTCTCAATCACAGCACTGACTTTGTAGGACATAGGTGTTAGTGTTTTTCGTACTGCTTTGATCGTAATGCTAAAGACTCTGAACGACGCGATCGGCCTTGCAAGCTCTGAAGGATCGCACGCTCAAATCATCATTTCTCCCGTCCGACGTAACGCAATTTAAACTTTTGCAACTGTCTCACAGCGTGCGATCACCCTCTAGAGTAAACTGAGCATTGATTCTGAGATTTAGCGGTTTTTAACCTTTAGATCGAGGGACTACAGATATTGCAAAACATAAAGCGCACTAATCTGGAGCCTTTCATAACATGTCGCATACAGTCAAAATCTATGACACCTGCATCGGATGCACTCAGTGCGTCCGGGCTTGTCCTACAGACGTTCTGGAGATGGTTCCTTGGGATGGCTGTCGGGCGGGTCAAATTGCATCCTCGCCCAGAACCGAAGATTGTGTTGGTTGCAAACGTTGCGAGACGGCTTGCCCAACCGACTTCCTTAGCATCCGGGTTTACCTGGGTTCTGAAACCACTCGCAGTATGGGTCTGGCTTACTAAGCCAAGCTTCATACAGCAATCATTTTCATTCATGTGGGTTCAAAGTTTATTGGAGGCAGCAATAGCCTCCTTTTTTTGTGATTTGGTTTTTTTGTGAATTTGGGAGTAGAACAAAATTCAAACCTTGCAATTGAAGAGATAATCAAGTTTTTGTAATGCTTCTGTCTGATTGGAATCTGGCGACCATTATATGAGTCAGGCTACAGTAGCGGTTACGATCACCATCGAGCAAGGAGTGAACGTTAGATGTGCGGAATTGTCGGCTATATCGGAACAAAAGAAGCAAGCGGCATTTTGTTGGAAGGGTTACGGAAACTAGAATATCGGGGCTACGATTCTGCGGGAATTGCCACGGTTCTTGAAGGCGAAATTCACTGCGTGCGGGCAAAAGGCAAACTGCACAATCTCGAAGAAAAATTGGTAGGTGAAACGAATCCGGCTCGGCTTGGCATTGCTCATACTCGATGGGCTACCCACGGCAAACCTGAGGAATATAATGCCCATCCTCATATGGACATGGCAAAGCGGATTGCCGTGATTCAAAACGGAATTATTGAAAACTACCGAGAGCTGCGCGAAGAGTTGAAAAGCCGTGGCTGTGAATTTCGTTCCGACACCGATACCGAAGTGATTCCTCACTTAATTGCCGAAGAACTGAGCAAGGCAGAACAAGTTGCAGAAGATCCGTTGATAGAAGCGGTGCGGCAAGTAGTGCGAAAGCTACGAGGCGCGTTTGCGATCGCCGTCATTTGCGCTGACTATCCGGATGAGCTAATTGTCGCTCGCCAGCAAGCTCCCGTCGTTCTCGGCTTCGGGGAAGGAGAATTCTACTGCGCCTCTGATACCCCTGCACTCATTCCTTACACTCGCGCCATTCTCAACCTCGAAAATGGCGAACTGGCCCGCATGACTCCGCTCGGCGTTGAAATTTACAGCTTTGGAGGACAACGCCTCAAAAAGGCTCCGCGGACTCTGGACGTGAACCCGGTCATGGTCGAGAAACAAGGGTTTAAACACTACATGCTCAAAGAAATTTATGAGCAGCCGGGAGTGGTGCGATCGTGTCTAGAAGCGTATGTCAACAGCGCTTGGACGGCGGCAGATCATAAACATTCTCCTATCCGATTTGATCTGCCTCAGTCGTGGTACAGGAATTTGCAACACGTCCAAATTGTGGCCTGTGGAACAAGCTGGCACGCTGGACTCGTAGGTAAATATTTGCTAGAGCAGTTAGCAGATGTTCCGACCACAATTCACTATGCATCAGAATTTCGATACGCGCCTGCTCCACTAGTTCCTCACACGCTGACGATCGGCGTGACTCAGTCGGGTGAAACGGCTGACACCTTAGCCGCGCTTGAAATGGAAAAAGCTCGACGAGACAATAAATCGGAAGAGTTTGAAGCGCGTCTCCTCGGAATTACCAACCGTCCTGAAAGCTCCCTCGGTCAATTGGTTTCTAATATCATCGATACCCATGCTGGTATCGAAATTGGAGTGGCCGCAACAAAAACCTTTGTTGCGCAACTGATGGCATTTTATGCGCTGGCTATTGACATTGCGTTCCACCGTCAAACGATCGCGCCTCAACAAATTGAAGCATTACTGACAGGTTTAAGTCAGCTTCCGGCTCAGATTGAACTGATTTTAGAAAGTCAAGAGCGCTACATCGAAGAACTTGCTCATGATTTTGCAGAAACTCAGGACTTTATCTTTTTAGGACGGGGTATTAACTTTCCGATCGCGCTAGAAGGAGCGCTAAAGCTGAAAGAAATCAGCTACATTCATGCGGAAGGCTATCCTGCTGGAGAGATGAAACATGGCCCGATCGCGCTGTTAGATGCTAAGGTTCCGGTGGTTGCGATCGCTATGCCAGGACCTGTCTTTGAGAAGGTTCTCTCCAATGCTCAAGAAGCTAGAGCGCGCGATGCTCGTCTAATCGGAGTAACGCCTATGGATGAACAAGACGCTGCCGATACGTTTGATACCCTAATTCCGGTTCCACACATTGATGAAATTCTGTCGCCGATTCTGACGGTGATTCCGCTACAGTTACTGGCATATCATATTGCCGCACGACGCGGTCTAGATGTAGATCAGCCTCGTAATCTAGCGAAATCAGTGACGGTCGAGTAATCGAACTTGTTGTAAACCGAAATTGTAAACCGCAAATAAAGTTGTTTACTAGCAAATAGAGTCTTATACTGCAAAACAAAGTCCTATACTAGCGAATAAAGTCTTATACTCGAGCCTAGGGCTTTATTTGCTAGTAGAGTGTCTCTCTACGTCTAGAGTTGGTAAATTCGCTGGACGGCGTTATCAAATGGCTAAGCGTAGTCGCAGTATCGATCAGCAGAAAATTGAAAAACGATTGAAGGACGGTCGGGGCGAGGGTAAAGGAGTTGCCTATCAACCTTGGCTGCGAATTCAGGATGTTCCTTCCCGAGGATTAGCTAGCCGGGTCAAAGGCTGGAAGACCGGGAGAGAGCATCACTTGATGAGCAACCTGGAAACCAGTTATCTCTTTGTCTTAGATTGGTCACAATCAGTGTTGGATATCCGGGAGCAGTTTCCCTTACTGCCATTAGAGGAAACTCAGGAAATTGCAGAGCAGTGCGGTTTTATCCATCCGACCGATCCAAAAACTCAGCAATCTGTGGTGATGACCACGGATTTTTTGATCACCTTAAAGCAGAGCGAGCATGAGGTAGAGCACGCTCGTGCCATCAAACCTGCTGTTGAGCTTCAATCGCAACGCACTTTAGAAAAGCTGGAGATTGAGCGACGTTACTGGGAACGCCGGAACATAGATTGGGGGCTTGTCACCGAGCAAGAAATTCCTAAAACCCTGGTTGAAAATCTCAAATGGCTGCGCTCCTGTTACCAGCTTGAAGACTTAGCTCCCTTAACTCAAGCTGACATCACACGCATCGAAGCTGTTCTAACGCCACAAGTGATTCAAGGCGAAACACCGCTGACTAAAATTACTAATGGTTGTGATGACCATTTGGGGTTATCTTCTGGAACGAGTCTATCGGTTGTGCGTTACTTAATTGCCAATCGACAATGGCAAATTGACATGAGCGAGCGTATCCAACCCAGCAAGAAACTTAATCTCCTTTCTGTCCCATTAGCAGAGTCATACCAGGAGATAGGAGGCGTAGGATGAAGCTCTTTGTGAACATGTTGCTTGAATGGCAAAGTGATACTGAAGCTTCGCGTATTGAGCGATTACTTTGGATTGATCCTTCCTATACAGATGTAGCCACAATTGAACTACTGAACCCCAAAGCACTTCCTGTTTGGCAGAAATGTAAAGACTTAGAAGAGGCGCTCGCCGCACGACAAGCTCATGTTTTGGAAATAGACCCTTATGCCTCTCTCCTAAAGCCTGAAGATACTATTCCTGCGAAACATCGGGAGCGCCGAGACCAAGCATGGGAGATCATTGCCCCTCTTGTAGAGAATAAGGATGGGCGCATCTTCTTCTCCCATGGTCGTGGAGCACTTTTGAACGCCTGGGCTGAAAAGACAGGCTGCACAAAAATGACCCTGTACAGGTATCTCAGACGTTACTGGCAAGGAGGGCAGACAAGAAATGCTCTCTTGCCTCTTTTTAGTAAATGCGGTGCTCCAGGGAAAGAACGTCAAAGCCATGGGAAGAAACGAGGACGCCCAAGCAGAATCAGCACAGTTACTCAAATGCCAGTAGGAGTGAATGTCGATGACAAGGTACGAGAGAAGTTTAGTCGAGGTATTCGCCAATTTTATGAAAATGCTCAGGGACGGACGCTTCAGGATGCATTTCAGAAAACACTTGAGAAGTATTTTCATAAAGGCTACACGCTTTCCCCTGATGAAGTCTTGATTCCTTGCCTGCCACCAGCCCATGAGTTACCGACTTTTGGGCAATTTCGTTACTGGTATGAGAAGGCACGAGATGCAACCCACGCTCTCACCTCAAGAGAAGGAAAACGCCGTTATAATCTGCGCCACCGAGAGGTACTGGGGGATTCAACTCAGATGGCTTTCGGTCCAGGCTCCATCTATCAAATTGATGCCACGATTGGAGACATTTATCTAGTTAGTTCGCTCGATCGCACTCGTATTATTGGTCGGCCTGTCATCTATATTCTGATCGATGTTTTTAGTCGCATGATTACTGGGTTGAGTGTCACTTTAGAAGGTCCAAGTTGGCTAGGGGCAATGCAGGCATTAGAAAATGCAGCGTTGGATAAAGTTGCGTTCTGCCAAGGATACGGAGTTGAGATTACGGAAGAAGACTGGCCCTGCCATCATTTACCGGAGATCATTCTGGCAGACCGAGGAGAGTTAGAGGGCTATAACGCTGATAACCTCGTCAAAGCTTTGAATGTGAGCGTTTCCAATACTCCTCCCTACCGAGCAGACTGGAAAGCAATCGTAGAGCGAAACTTTCGCTTGAGTAATGACAAAGTCATTCATTGGGCCCCAGGAGCTGTTTATAAACCTCGTGAACGTGGAGATAATGACTACCGCTTTAAGGCTGGTTTGGATTTGCATCAATTCCGGAAGCTGATGATTCTTGCGATTTTAGACCATAACCAAGAGCACCGAATGGATTGGTATCGCATGGATGAATTTATGATTCAGGAGCATGTTGAACCATATCCTCTGGATCTATGGAATTGGGGAATTCGTAATCGGGCAGGGCATTTGAGGGTTAAGTCCCGCGATATTTTGCGCTTGAACCTTTTACCTACTGAGCAGGCTTCTGTTACCTATCGTGGTATCCGTTTCCAGGGCTTATTTTACTCTTGCGATTTGGCTTTACGAGAGCAGTGGTTTGTACGCGCTAGAGAACGAGGAGGTTGGAAGATTGATGTGGCTTATGATCCCCGTCGTATCACTGATATCTATTTGCGTCTTGATGCAGGGCAGCGTCTGGAGTGTTGCCAGTTAATTGATGCTGAAGATACTTTCCGAGAACGAGATTTGTATGAAACTCTTGACTATATTGAAATCCGCAAGCAACAAAAGGAGTTATCTAGAAGCCGAAAGCAGCAATCTAGTGCTGCTCTGAATGCTCAAATGGAGCAGATTATTAATGAAGGTAAGGAACAAACTTCTACTGCTTTAGAGCAGGCAACAGGGCAGAGTAAGCGATCGCGCATCAAAGGCATCCGTCAGAACCGTAAAGAAGAACGCGAAATGGAGCGCAAAGCCCAAACTTGGCAATTGGGAGAAAAGTCGCTTTCTGATCATTCTGACAAGGTAATTCCTCTAATTGTGCCAGCTGAAGATTCAGAACCAGAACTACCTAGCGATGCTGAAGAGCCTCAGCATGAAGCTTCAGCCACTGAGCCAATAGATAATCAAGAAGACTCAACCCATGTTCCTCAATCCCAACTAATCGACAAACTGCATAAACTACGTCCAAAAATGTGGAGCGACGATGAGTAGTCAACACATTCCATCTCTTTTAGTAAGCAAGGGCAGAACGGAACAGGCAACTTACCTTGATCCTATCATTCCGAATTACCGAGGTAATCCCTTAATTGAAGCTCTTCCTCCCATCTTGACGCAGGATGCTGCTGCTGAATATCTTGCATTCTATCCAGATTATGACAAAGAGCATCGCAGTATGCCTGCTTATCTTCGGCTGCATTTGATTCAAAATACATTGCAGTTTTTTGCTCCTTTACCGATTCATTTTGACCTAGAACAACGGTTTTCTCGCATGATTCGGTTAGGATACCAGGCCCGAAACCCTTCAATTATAGGGTTTTGGGAAGATGTGCAGTCGCGGGTTCAATCTTTAGGCATGACTCGCCAATCCCCCCGTTCAACTGCAACAGGGTTTACCATTATTGGGATTAGTGGAGTTGGTAAGACCACGTCGATAGAAGCAATTCTGTCACTATACCCACAAGTTATTCTTCACAACCACTATCGAGATCGCGATTTCAATTTCACCCAAATTGTCTGGCTTAAGCTAGACTGCCCATTCGACGGTTCGATCAAGGGCTTATGCTTAAACTTTTTCCAAGCGGTGGATGACCTGCTTGGAACTCGTTACTACGCCAATTATGCGGGTGGTCGTAAAACAGTGGATGAATTGCTGCCACGAATGGCACGGGTAGCTTCTCTTCACTCGATTGGTGTTCTGGTTATTGATGAAATTCAGCACCTTAGTCAAGCTAAAAGTGGTGGTTCCAGCAAAATGCTGAATTTTTTCGTTCAGTTAATCAACACGATCGGGTTACCAGTCGTGCTTGTCGGTACCTATAAAGCAATCTCTGTTCTTAGTGGAGAGTTTCGACAGACTCGAAGAGGAACAGGACAGGGTGATCTCGTTTGGGACAGGATGAAGAATGACGATGATTGGCAATGGTTCGTGAAGTGTTTATGGGGATACCAGTATGTTAAGAAGCAATCTCGCTCGACACAAGAACTGCGCGATGCGTTGTATGAGGTGACGCAAGGTATTACTGACTTCGCCATCAAGGTCTACATGTTGGCTCAGATTCGAGCAATCGCAAGTGGAGAAGAGGTTGTAACCGAACAAGGAATTCGATCAGCAGCTAAAGAGAGCCTACGAATGGCATACCCTATTCTGCAAGCCTTGAAAAACAAAGATACTCGGATTCTTGCCAGTGTTGAGGATGCTCATCCCATTAATATCGATCAGTTTTTACAGGATGTCCAAAACCAATTAAATAAAGCTGAACAACAACAAGCGTTAGCTAACACACGTACAACCAATTTCAACAAACAATCATCACCAGTCGCGCTTAACTCAACAGAATCGCAAAGAGTGCCTACTGAAACCGTCAAAAAAGGTTCTGGAAGGCGCAAGAAAACTGCTCCCTTGGAAGGAAGTTTACCTGAGATTGCAGCATCGGGAGAAAAGCAAAAGCTTAGTGCCTATGAAGCCCTTCGGCAGGCAGGACTCATTCGCCCGGCTACTGAGTACCTACTGGAGGAGGTATCCTGATGATTGGCTGCTTTCCCGATTCTTATCCGGATGAGTTGCTTTATAGCATTTGTGCCCGTTTTCATGAGCGGGTGCAGTATCCCAATAAGAAGGGAACTATGCGGGAGCTGTTTGGGAATGAGGCAGCGATCGCAGTTGTTGATTTACCCAGTAATCTTTGCAGTCTTAGCTCAGCGTTACCACTTGGTAACTTATATACGGTTGAACGCCTAATTAATAATCATACGCTCTTCCCGTTCTTCGCGCCTTTCTTGCATCCCCAACAGGCTCAACAGCTTTGGGCTGATATGGAAGGGGCACGAGGACCCGCTATCAAAATGCGCTCTGGTGTGATGGCAAGTACCGTTCAACCTCCAGAGTGGCTCAAGTTTTGTCCCCTTTGTGTACAGCAAGATAAACACGCATTCGGCGAGTACTACTGGCGTCGTCTTCACCAGTTATCCGGAGTCGAGGTTTGCCCTAAACACAATGTTCGTCTACTGAATAGCCAAGTTCGGATTCAAAATCCTCAAACTCGTCATGAGTTTGTTGCAGCAGAGCAGGGAATTCAACTGCCAAAGTCACGCTCATTCAGCTTGCTGCATCCTCACCATGAGATTCTACTGAAAATAGCTCAGGATGCTGCTTGGCTGCTAAAACAGACTACTTCCCCACCCGGATTAGATGTTCTGTCAAAACGCTATCGTCAGCTTCTTGCAGAGCGAGGTCTTGCCACCTATAGCGGTAGAGTGCGGGTTAGTGAATTACTCAAGGAGTTTTGTCAGTTCTATCCAAATGATCTCTTACAAAGCCTTCAGTGCGAAATTGACACTGAAAGCCAACATAGCTGGTTGTTGCGGCTAGTACGATCGCCCAAAGGGTCTCAGCATCCCTTACATCACCTGTTGTTGATTCAATTCCTAAGCTACACAGCCGAGGCATCCTTCCAGCTTCCCTATCAATTCAAACCTTTTGGTAAAGGTCCCTGGCTTTGCTTGAATCAAGCTGCTCCTCATTTTCATCAACCCGTAATTCAAGATTGTGAAATCACTTACAGCCAGGAACACGGCAAACCCATAGGCACATTCCATTGCTCTTGCGGTTTCATCTACTGCCGTACTGGACCGGATAAGACTCAAGAGGATCAGTTCCGTATTACAAAGGTTCGAGACTTTGGCTCGATTTGGAAAGATAAGCTAAAACAACTGTGGGCAGACTCAACAGTTAGTCTGCGAGGAATAGCGCGGCAGCTTGGAGTTGATCCAACTACTGTCAAGCTGCATGCCGCTGCACTAGAATTATCTCTCCCACGCCAGAGCAAGCGGCAGACTAACAGAAGTAATCGGGTGCTTGTTTCTTCCTCAAAGATTCGGGAAAAAGTTTCAGAGGCCGCCTTGGAAAGCTACAGAGCAGAATGGCTAGCTGCGCGAAGAGACAGTCCTGCGTTAGGGAGAACTGTGTTGAAGAATCAATTTCAGAGAGTCTACATATGGCTTCGACGCAATGATCCTGAATGGCTGGAAGCTAACATGCCACCCAAAAAACAGGTAGCTTCACCCTTCCTGCGGGTTAACTGGGAGAACCGAGATGTTGAACTTGCAGAAGCAGTGAAACTTGCTTCTGCTAACTTATACAATCTGGCAGGGCGACCGCGTCAAGTAACAGCTACAGCGATCTCCAGGGAGCTTGGACAACTGGCACTGATCCAAAAGCACTCTGATAAACTTCCTTGTACATCAAAGGCATTAAGTGAGCTAGCTGAAACCCGTGAATCATTTGCTCTTCGCCGCGTCCAATGGGTTCTAGACTGCTGTATGCAAGAAGGAGTTTGTCCTCCAAGATGGCGATTTATCCGTCGAGCAGGTCTACGCCCAGAGATCGAATTGCTGCCCTCAGTAGAAAATGCTATCAGTAAAGCACTGGTAATTTTAGAACAAATCCCGTTTCAGCATAGCAGAGATTGTCCGTCTCAACGAACGGCTCTTTGATGATGATGAATAAGCGCCTCTTTAGTAGTTAGGATCTACAAGCTTTCCCAATTCACAAAGTAACAATAGCTGTTGCTAGAATAGAGATGCTGCGAAATGGCTCCGAAAAATGCTTGAAATACTGTAGATACAAAGTAAATTCTTACACTAGGTATCTGCTCATATCCTTTGTTGCTTGCGTCGTTGTATTTGAAAGGCTGCTACTTTAATTGCGAGGAGTACGGCGACGCAATCTCCTCCTGGGGCTTATATAGGCACTGAGTCGCATGGGTCTTCGATCAAGTGTTTCCAATGCTGCTCGTGTCTCCCTGAAATTCAGAGCCAGTAGCTGCTCAAAGATTTGTAGACCAGTCTTGCGGTACAAGTGTTGACGGTGTAATTTGATAGCGATCGTGGTTAGACTTTCAGCAATGAGTGCTGTTGCTCGTACTGGATTGCTGAGTTCTGCTCCAATGCCAACTAGACTCTCACAAACTTCTGCAACAACTTCAGGATGAGTCTCTACTAGTTCTTCGGCTTCAATGATTTCAGTCAGGTCATTAGCGGCTTCCAGAAGTACACCTTGATTCTTGCAAGTGGCTTGAATAACTTTCAACATTCCACTATTCAACTCGAAATGGTCACGGCTACAGCGGAAAACGCTTGCCACAGCGTGCTGAGTAGATGTGGTAGGGGAAGACGCAAGGGCATGGAGAATCTCTGCTGCGATTGCCCTGCATTTACGTTGAACCCACAGATGACTTGCTGCGTGAGCAAGCCCGCAAAGGATTGCTTCATTATCCTGAGTTGCAAGGTGAGCGCGCATTCGATTAACTGACCATTCATCCTGATATTGCAGGTATTGAATCAGTAATAATTCACCATACGCTTGTTGGGAAAAGTTTGAGGTGTTAGTCTGAAGCATCTCTAACCAACCCTGCACGGTTTCCTTGGGCTCAAACCAACCAATCGTGTGTGAGATAAAGTACAGCGCCCAAGCGTACTGAAGAACCTCTGGACAATTACGAATAACTTCATCAAAAAGTTTGGTCGCTTCAGTGCGATCACCATTTAGCAAAGGTGGCATTCGTGACAGTATATCGGCCCACACTGCTGGATGAGGTTCTATACCCAGTTGTGATCGGATAAATCTTGCCCAACCCTCTAAGTCTGAGGGATTTTGCCTAAGATATCCCTCAGCGATTGCCCGCACAATATTGCCCCTACCACTGGGCAATATATGAGAACCGCCGATACCAAAGAGAATGGGTGATTTTAGGTCAGAGCGCTGTTCTTCTTTGCTCCTATAGTAGGCTAACTCTAGTTCGGAATGGTTGAATAACCAGCCCTGAAGCAACGATAAAATGGATTGTGGCAAACCTTGATTCCGCTCTGCAATCTTTTCTAAGGCATGAGCGGCTTCAGAGCGAAAGCCTTCTGAAACAAAGCCCTGCTGATTAAGTTTCTCAACGATACGGATTATGTCATTCGCTGGAAAGTCAGTTTCAGCCAAATCTTCCACTGCATTACCCACATAGCTTTCATGCCGCTGAGGCTCTAGTTGTGGAAGGATGCGAATGAATCTGGCTGGATCATTCTTCACCAGTTCACCGAACTCGCGAGACTGCTGAATCGCTCCGCCTGCGCGTGAGATATCCTCCTTCGACCAGATGCCAAGAGGATTATCCCATGCTGTCTCGTCGGGTAATTCATTGAATAAGTTGATCAAATTTTCATCAGAAGCCTGCGACATCTCGTCTTTGGTCATACGAGGACCGACAAACCCACCTGTGATAACGCCGCTTTTCTGATGTAAGTCAAACCAGGGGAGTGCACGTTCCTCCTCCTCTTTCAACCGCTTTGTCCCAGGACTCAAATACTCCTCAGGGATAGCTTTTAGAAGAGACAATCGATGTTCACGGTTGTATTTCAGACATCTACGACGAAACTCTGCATCCCTATCCTCTCTGAGCTGCCAGTAGGTAAACTCTCGAATTGCCTGCTCAAGCCGCGCTCTATCCTCTAGTTGTAAGTGAGGAAAGATAGCCGCAATCAATTTTTTTGTTTCTCGATGGCAATCGCCATCCATCTGGCTACCCAACCTAAACCGTCTTGGATCTACCAGCAGGTAATCCAAAACAATGACAGGCTCCTCTGTAGCGACTATTTCCAATCCACTCGCTAACAGCCGATGAACAACTAATAAATCTGAATCTGTGTTTTGCCCAACCAACTGAAGGAAAGCCGTTTTATCTCGTTTGGCTAACTCGGTAATAGCTGTAAGCAATGCCTGAATTACTTCACTCCCGGAAAAGTTAAAATCTCTAACCCAATCCCAGCGGTAACTAATAGTAACGGGGTTTGTATCATAGGCAAGTTGTTGAATGAGATCAACAAACCATGACCAGATCGATGCTAAAAAGCTTTGTGGGTTAACTTCAGCAAATTTCTCAATTTCGTAAAAATCGCTTTCACTTTCCAGTATTGCCTTTAAGGGATTGAGGGGGTTGTGCTTATAGGCATGAAATGAGCGTTCGCCTTCATTAGCATCCGCTGGTAATTCTGGAGGTGGCACTCTAGTGGCTTTAAGTGCCTGAGTTAGTCGGTATTCTAAATGAGCATGAATAACTCTTGCAGTGCAATCAGGTAAAGCCTCAGCTATCCTTTCCGCTATCGCAGCAACATCATGCCATCCGATATTGGAGCGTTGAATGACCTGTTGTGTCAACCAGACCCTTTCGGAGGTCCACTGGCTGATATTCCAGATTACTCGAATACATAAGAAATCGTAGGCTTGCTCATTTAGCCAATACTCTTCTAGCAATCCCCAAACATCTTCGGCGGCAAAACTAGCGGCGGCTGTGAGGATTGGATAGCAGTAGACCGACTGTTCGGTTGGTCTTTCCAACCACTGCCTGAATTCGGAGCGATCGCGCAACCTTCTGAACCAGCCCGGACTACCAATCACGGCATCCAAAACTTTGATTGCCTCTGTTTCTGAATTCAGCAAGGGAATGAGCAAGCCTGCTTCAACAGGATCAGGATTAGGTTGTGCCCCCACAAACTCAATCAGCAAAGTACGGATGTGAGATCTGACTTGTTTGGCAGTGTTAAGAAGAATTTGTAGTTGTCGTTGGTACTGCTGAGGCGCGGTTCCCCGTAAATAGTTGAGGCTCCTCAGTAAAATTGGTCGAATGAAAAGGCCATCCTGGCGTTCTAGAACAAAGTCAGCCAATGATTTGGAGCCACGGGCAAAGGCTCGTGCTAAGGTGTGATCATAGAAAGTTTGATGGCAGAAACCCAGTGTTGAGTTTTCCTGGCTGGTCATCAAAATTCCAGCCCGCTCCAGAGTACGGCAAATTTCAGGATTTTCATCAGCGATTGAGGATGGTAGCCACAGCGTTTCTTCCTCTGTCATGCGTTCAGCGAGTCGAGTTAGAAAAGCAATTAGTTGTTGCGCTTCAGGTTCACTGTTGATCCGAACTTCCCACAGCCGATCTAGCAATTTTGGAAAAGATTCAAACGCTTCACCAGGTTTGGCGATTTTCAGAAAAATCTTCAAATGCAAAGGATTTTCCAGCAGTTCACGTAACGGCTCTCCTATACGATTTGGATCGTGCTGTTCCTGCTCCAGAAGTGGAGAGATCTGTTCCCATGTTGGTAGATGGAGATCCAAGCGTTCAAAGTAATCAAGCCGAGCAAACTGGGTTCCATGACGAAACTCAAATTCACGGCAGGTTGCCACAATATGAACATTTTCAGTACCAGCAAGGGATTGAATCAATGACAATAAAACACTTAATCGTCCTGGTTGGCGATCCAGCAGTTCTGAAACTGCATCCAGTTGATCAATCAGAAGAATAATCTTTTCTGTATTTGCGATCGCTTTTATTGCATCCTTTGGATACCTGCTTAACTCAAGAGCGTGCTGTAAGTCTTCGGCTGTGTTAATCGTATTGCTGAGAAAATCAGCCTTAATTGCTAGTAGGGAATACTTTTCTTCTAGTGCCCAATGTCCCAAACTTGCCATTAGCGCTGATTTACCGCAACCAGGAGAACCAAGGACAATTGTTGTAGAAGACGCTTTTGTTTCAATGTGGTTGGTCAGTTGAGCTAGCTCAGGACGAGTAATTTGTTGGTTGTCACCGAGTGTTGTCCTCCAATTCAACAAACCTTGTGAGGCATTCAGTAGTTCCTCTTTCAAACTATTCAGGCTATCCTGACTTAGAAAAAACTGCTGATGATCGCGTGGTGCTAATGTCCGTAGCTTGCCTAACTCTGGTTTACAGGTTCTAGGTTGATTGGTTAGACGACGGTAGAGCAACTCATAGCCATCTGCGGTGTTTAGCCTGTAGTTGGTTGCACTGCGAAGAGGACTAGAGATAAAATTGTCATCCTCTGAAGTCAAGGTAATGGGAATGAATTTTGAATTCTGCCCTTGGGTATCGTAAAGCTCCTGAATAATCACGCCGCCTTCCCAGGTCACTCCCTTACCTTTACCAACCTCCTCACGCCCTCGAAAACGGCGATCATAGTGTTCCGTACAGGCAACCAGCACAAAGTTCGATATCTCAACCTGGTTCAGCATCCAACGCTGCCAGCCCTCAGCAGGTGATTCCTCGTACTGGTCAATCGTGCAGTCAATCCCATCCTCTCGCAAACGATCAGCCAGAGCTAATACCCGATCCTTGTGCTCCTGAGAATCATGGCTGTAACTAATGAGAACTTTTGGCGATGGAGAATCAAGATTCATTTTCAACAAAGCAATTTTTCGAGATTTTTTATCAATGCTGGATAAATTGATCTCAAAAGATAAGGAATCTGCTTAATATCACAATGACTACAAGTGTTAGGTAAAAAGGATAAATTGAGAAGGAGATGAAGGCTTTGGCTGTTGCTGCACCAGACTTAAATGGCTCTGTGTGAAGTAATGGAGGAAGGTCTCCTGGTTTCCTTCTCACCATTCTTCGAGGTGATACAAGGAATAATTCTTCGGGTACTGCTTGACCTGCATGCATCCGTTTTACGAAACTATTGTACGTTGCTCTAAATCCTTGCTCTAAACCCAAATAGTAGGCATCTAAAAAACTTAGAACGATAACGGGTAGGAGGGCAATCCAGGCATAATTAGTCTTGTCCTTATTAGTAATTACAACAAAGAGCGCAGATACCAAGGTGATACACAATGTTTTGCAACTTGAACTATTGGTTGCCATACGATTGATTACGCTCTGCAAAGTGGTGAGGTAGTTTTGCACAGCAGTAGAATCCGGTGAAACTTTTGTAGGTATTTGCGATTCTGAGTTGCTCACTTATTTTGCTACTGCTCTTGCAGCTCGTTCAATCCATGTACTGAAGTTATTGTAGCCGCGATCGTAAATCCAATCATAAGTTGGATAAATTTGCGAAAAATAGATTTGTCTTCCGTTGGCAGCCGTGGTGTAGAAGTTGTCGAAAGGATTGTAGCCGGACGGATCAGGGGGCTGATTCATGCTCTGGATATTGTGAATATAGATGCCTAACATACCGTTACCCCGCTCGAAGCTCTTTTCAATCTCGTACTTTACCCACGGTCGAGCGGCAGTTTCTGCACCAATCAGCACGACAGTAACTGAAGTTCCCCTAAGACCTGCGTTGATCATTCGCTTGATTGCCAAGTCACCTTCCTTCTTGACAGTCTCCCAAAGGGAGTGATCCCAGTAGCCTGCTGAGTTATAGCCACCTTTGGTCATAGCGTGGTTGCGGACAATATTCACTCGAAATATGTCTCGTTGGTAGTGAAAGCTGAAAAATACGCTTCTTGGCATCTCAACTGTTATCAGTTCTGTAGTACTAATGACTTGATGAGTATAGCCGTAACTCTACGGTTACAGGTGTCGAATTCTACAAAATCTTTATTCCGATTTGGGTATCGCTCTGAGAGATTGTTTAGACTAAAGAGAAAATTTGATCTGTTTTGCATTGCCATGCCTCAGAAGTCTTCCTTTGTACAAACGCCTCAGCCTGACGATGACCAAATTATCAGTGAGTTTCAGATTGATTTGCAGGGGTTAATTAAACTGCTGGCGAAGAATCTCTATGCAGAAGCGGATGTGTTTGTGCGTGAAATGTTACAGAACGCACATGATTCGATTAAGCGGCGGCGGGAGTGGCAGGGAGATGGAACCCCCGATGGTGTCGTGCGAGTAAAAATTGATCGGCAAGCAGCAACTGTAACGATTACAGATAATGGTGCGGGGATGACAGAGCAAGAGGTGCGGGAGTACCTTTCGACGATAGGGCGCAGTGGAACGGATGCGTTTCGACGGGATCTGATCGAGAAAGGTCGCCAAGCTGAGGTGACGGTGATTGGGCAGTTTGGGATTGGGTTACTATCGGCGTTTATTGTTGCTGATCGCGTGGTAGTGGAGACGCGATCGTATCTCGATGGTAATCCGGCGTGGCGATGGGAAAGCAGTGGGGAGAAAACCTATGCACTGCAACCCGGCGAGCGGCAGGATGCAGGATCGACCGTAACGCTGCATATTAATGAGAATTATCGGGATATGCTGTCCGCTGAGGAGTTGCGGAAGGCGATTCGCAAATATGCAGACTTCTTGCCAGTGGGGATTTATTTGAATGAGGATGAAACGCCGACAAATGCGGTAAACGCGCCGTGGCATAGGCAGTATGACAATCCTAAAGAAGAAGTGATGGAGATGGCAATCTTCGTTGCGAAGCGGTTTCCAGATAATCCGTTGTCTACGATTCCGATTCATTTGACGAGTCCCTACAAGGTGGATGGGGTGCTGTATGTATCGGATAACCGGATTCCTGATGTGAATACGACGGGGCTGGTGGATATTTACCAGTCGCGGATGTTTGTGATGGAAGCAAATCGGGATATGTTGCCAGTGTGGGCGAAGTTTGTGCGCGGCATTATTGATTCGCCTGCGCTGACGTTGACGGCTTCGCGGGATGCCGTGCAGCAGGATGCCATTCAGAAGGAGATTAAAGAGCAGTTAGGTGAGGCGATTATTAGGCATCTAACGAATTTTTCTAAGGAAGATCCGATCCGGTTTCAGCGACTGTGCGATTGGCATCATTATCACTTGAAGGGCATGGCACTCCGGGAAGATAACTTCTTTCGTGCAGTGGCGGATTTGATCCCGTTTGAAACAAATCTGATGCCAATGAACTTGAAGACCTACTTTGAGGAGGCGAAGAAGCGAGGACAGGCGGAAACGGATCTGCTGTATTTTGATGAGCGGGGTAGTGCAACACAGTTTTATATGCTATGTGATGCCCAGGGCTTGCTAGTCATTGATGCGAGTCAGGTGTTTGAAGATGGTTTCTTGGAGCGATATGGACGACTTCATCCAGAAATCAAACTGCGACAACTCAATATTGGTGAGTCAGATTTTATCTTTGAACCGTTGCAGGATGAGGAGAAAGAGGCGTTT
Organism: Myxacorys chilensis; assembly: GCF_059505265.1. NCBI lineage: Bacteria > Bacillati > Cyanobacteriota > Cyanophyceae > Leptolyngbyales > Leptolyngbyaceae > Myxacorys > Myxacorys chilensis. Next base: position 25,815 of record NZ_JCACKG010000282.1, read on the forward strand.
CGTGGTTTAGAGATGGAGTTTATGCGGGGGGTGTCTGATCGTCGCAGTGTGGCGAAAGTGGTGCGATTTAAGCCTGCTTCAATTCCTGCCCTCACCGTGTTGACCGCAGCGGCAAAGAGTCAGGAGAAATTGAGACAGGTGGGTGATAATCCCCTAATCCCTGATGAAGTGCGGAATTTGGTGAAAGATTTGATGCAAGGGGAACGAACCGTTCCAGTCACGCTGTATCTAAATGCGGATAATTCAACGATTCAAAATCTCATGGATTTGCCTGCGACAGAAGATAAATTATCAGCTTGCATTGCGATCTACAATAACGCGCTAATGTTGGCGCAACAGTTTTTGACAGCGAAGAATGCAGAGGTAATGTTTGCTGGGTTTAATCGAGTGATCGATCGCATGATTGCTCAAGCAGATGAAGTGCAAAAGTTAACGACTAAATTGAATTCTCTGAAATTAGACCTCAATGATAAAGAGACACAACTTCGGCAACAGTCAGCAAATACATCTCAGACTGATCATGTTAGTTGTTTCTTTGCTATGCCCTTTGATGAAAAATATGACAAATTGCTCGGTGCCATTCGGCAGGTTTTACAGGAGCAACCTTATGGCTGGGAGGTTACTCGTGCTGATAGTGAACATATTAGCGATACGATTCCTACCAATGTGCGAGATCATATCGCCCAAAGTCATTGCTACCTGGCAGAAGTAAGTGACGGCAATCCTAATGTGTTTTTGGAGATTGGGCGAATTAGCCAATATCGAGAACAGGGTCGCCCCCTCATCTATCTCTGTCGAAAAGGTGCGAAGCCGCCGATCGATATTGAAGGCGAACTCTTATCTTTCTATGATCCAGATCTCAGTGATCAGGAGCTTGTAGAGTATCTGAGGCAAGAATTTGGTAAGAAACGTAATATTAAACATCTGAGAAGCAGCGGGGCTAAAAGTTTCTTGTCGATAGCTGTTCTGGAGACTGTTGGACAGTTACGTCGAGGATTTTCTCAAACAATTGCTGATCACTATAAAACCGTAGGTGCATTCTGTGATGCTGATTCTGCCACAATTGCGGAACAGACAGGGGCAGGCAAAGGATCAATTAGTGATGCTCAAGAATACATTGCGAAGCATTTCAAAGTTTAAGGTGAGTAAATAGAGCTATGTTTGGATCAGATGATTTCTTGCCCGATGACTTCGATATCGAAACCTATTTCGCAAACGAAGAAAAGTGTGACGAAATCGATCAACTGATGCAACTTGCCCTCGATTGCAACGCTGAATTTCAGTACGCAAAAGCAGAAAGGTTTTGTCAAAGAGCAGCAGAGTTGGCAGAACTACTCAACGATGTATCACGACTGATTCGAGCGCGATTTTGGCTTGCAACTATGCAGCGAATGCAGGGCAAACGTAAAGAAGCCTTGGGAGTTTTCACCTGGCTGATTGAAGTTGCTTATGATCCAGTTCTGAGCTGCAACTTGACTGAAGACGACCTTTGGTTTGTGGATGGTGGCTTCAGGAATTTTGTAGAAGTGGGTCGCTTTCTACCAGAGATGAGAGTTGTAGACTTGGAACGAGTTGTAGATAGGGGTTTAGCTTGGTTAAGCAGTATCAGTCGCCGCAATTGGGAAGCTGGATTACGACTTCAGAGAGGAATGCTTTGGAAAAGTCAAAACCGCAAGGAAGCAGCGCTAGAAGAAATGGAAGCAGCTTTGGCGCTGAGAAGGCGCAACGTTAATGGACCAGGCTTTATGCTAGAGGCTCATCTGTGGCAGACGGCAGACCTGCTGCAAGACTTGAAGAAATTGGGCGATGCAACAAAGTACTACCAAGAGGTAACGCAAAATTGTGAGTCCAATAGAGATGAGCAATGTCGTGCCTGGAGAGGTTTAGGACAGGTGGCATCGAAACAGGAGAATTGGGCAGAAGCAGAGCGTTGTATGCTCAAGGCGCTGGAGATTGCAGGGTCAATTGAATCACCTAGTCCAATGTGTGCTGCCTATAATGCGCTAGGGGATGTATATTTGCAACAAAAGCAAATTACTCAAGCGATTAATACAAAAATTCAGGCTTTGCATTTCGTCCGTCAAATGGAAGAACCAGAAGCGTTCTATCTCATCTATCGAGATTTTGCAGAGATTCGTCTTCACCAGTTAAAGCAAGGCAACTCACAACGGTTCATTCCAAAAGTAAAACGTTGGCTACATCGGGCACTGCCGCTTGCTGTGAGGCTTGATCGACAAGTCAACTCCAGCGATCGCCAAACCGAAATCCGCGCATTACAAGCTGAGTGCGAAGCAGTACTAGCAGGAAAATCAATTTCCTAAAGCGTCCAATCTTCAATCCTTAGTCCAGGCACTTGCTCAAAATCTCGACGATTTCGGGTAACAACTATAGCATTGGAAGAAAGCGCGATCGCAGCAATCCGCATATCCTTCTGAATACGATTTTTTCGCAAATTCGGATTATCCGTTAGCATCTGGCGAAAACAGCGATCTGCCACATCATCCAGATCTAAAACCTTGACCTCTTGTAAATACGCCACAATCTTCGACAATTTAGCGTAAAGCCTAACTTGATGGTTTGCCTGAGCAGGATCATTGAGGCGACCGACCCAACCATTAAACAGTTCTTGCACAGTCACGATCGTAATTGCCAGATCCGCCTCAAATTCGGCAGCTTTGCTCCTAACTACTGGATGATCTTCTAGCCACAGCGAAACATGATCAGTATCGAGAATATACAAGTTCCGTCCTCAATCTTCTACGAATAAACGGAAGGATCAACTTCTGTGTCATCCTCAACTTCCCGCTCTGCTCGGATCGCAGCAGCAATTTCTGCAAAATCCGGATCATCTTTGAACATCCCAGCATATTTAATCCAGGGACTTTCCGCTCTTTGTTCAAACCCATTAAAATTTTGGTCGGATGGCAAAGGCACATCCCAGGAAATCGTTTCGCTACGAGCAAGTTGTTTCAAAAAAGCAGCTTGAACTTCCGCGATCGCTGCCTCCCGCGTTGCTGCCTCTACTCGACAATCAGGAAATTCAACCACTGAAGCCGTAACCCTGCCTGAAGCCTGAGCCTCTAACCGAAGCGTTACTCTGAATCTGCTAGATGAGTGTTGTTGGTTCATAGGTTCTCCTTGAACAACATCATCCATTATAGTCGAGGCGCGACGCGACCCTTACGCCTCATTCTCCAGCCACTCTAGAACCCCATTTCGCCGCGTCAAATGCAATGGCAACCCTTCAGTAAACCGTGCGATCGCTTCCCACCAAATCTTTAAATCCCCTGTTGCCTCCACCGCCGTCATCGATTTCAGCAACAACAAAGCCACTAAAATATAATCGCGCTCATCCCGACAGCCCAATCCCTGTCTCCGCAACACATTTACCAAATCTGCCGATAGATCTAAACACCCATCCACTGGCAACAGCGCAATACTGCTCTGAATTCCCGCAAACATCCCCACCCCAGCGATCGTCATTGCTGTCGACGCTACCACAAACTCCGACATTGAACTATCCGCCTTTGCCAGAAGCAACACCGCCGTCCCATTAATCGCACTCTCAAACGCTTGTCCCGCCGCCACCGGATTTACCAAATTCTCCCATTTTCCCAACATCTCCTCTATCTCCGGCTTCAGCGCCATAAACGCGCCAGACAACTGCATCGACAAAGGTGCATTCCAACGATCCGTTCGCAAAATCATTGGTTTAAACACATCCTCCTTTGCCCCCGCAATCATCGACTCCGCAAAACACCACCCCCGCTCCAAATACCCATCTTCATCCTTCCGTAACACCAATGTACTGACACGCGGCGACAAAAGCATTTCCCCAATTCTCTGCAAAGCCTGCACAAACTCCCGTTCTTCATCCATCGTTTTCGGATCTTGCGGCAAACAAGAAAAGTCATACCAAAACCCAATCAAATCCAAAATTCCATCTCCCTCCATTCGCTCTGCCTCATCCGCTGCAAAAGTTTGCCCATCACATAGCGTCCGAAAAACTAAATGCGCCGCCTGCAAATTTCCGTGTCGTGCTAATGAAGGCACTAGCACTAACCTGTCCCGCACCGCCTCTCCCTCCACTCGCTCATCCGCAATTGCCCCAGCAATGTCCGCCATCCGTCGCACTAACTGCTGCAAAGCCGCAAGCTGCGTCCCCAAAGGATCAGGATCATCCTGACTCCCCCAACGATGGGAAACAAACACCAAGTGCCAAAGCTGATCCACGGGTGTCCAAGTCCCTAGAGGCAAGGACTGACAGCGATCGAGTTTCGACAGTCCTAAAAGGGTTCGGGCACTAATATAGCGGCATTGCTGAAACATGAATTATCCTAGCGAATGCGAATCAGTTTTATTTGGAAATCGCAGTGCAGTCTCCAATAGACACCACGATCTCACTTCACATAATACGGAGTGAAGTAGATACGGAACTTATACAAACGAATCCCGTGATCGCACCGGAATAGCCCAAAATCAAATTGAAGTCCTCATCAGCGATCTCATCATTTAGAGCATTTGGAGATACCGACTGAAATGAAGAATCAGAAGTATCAACTCGTTCTTGCAGGGTCATCTCTAGATTACTACCGCAGTCTCTTTCTTCAAAGCTTCATACAGCACCTAAACGATATTGGATTAGATGAACAGCAGTATTTTCAATTTCTAGAAGTCAGTCAAGCCGAGCGGATCGATTGGGATGGTCTCCCAGTAATGATTTGGTTTGGGGGAGAAAGTGAGCCTAGCGCAGACGAGGTCGCACTACTCAACCGATTTCTTCAAGAAAGCTTCTACGTCTTTCCGATCGTGGATAGCTTGACGCGGTATCCAAGCCTCGTTCCAGCAGTACTGCGCCATTTGAACGGTTTACAGTGGGAACCAAATCGGGTCGTCGCAGACATTCTAAAAGCATTTCGGCTCTGTCGAGAACAACGACAAGCCTTCATCTCGTATCGACGGATGGATAGCCAAAACGTCGCCATTCAGCTTTTTTCAGCCCTTTCCTTGCAAGGATATAAGGTCTTTCTAGACATCGCCTCCATTGATGCAGGTGTCGATTTTCAACAAGTCTTGTGGGGACGGATGTCAGATGTCGATTTGCTCATCTTTCTCGACTCGCCCAACGCGCTTAGTTCAGAATGGGTTTACAAGGAACTCCTACAAGCAGAAAGCTTGGGATTAGGCGTTTTACAGTTAGTTTGGGTCGATCACACCCGCAAATTGGGGACAGAGTTTTCGACGTTCATTCAACTCCAGCACAGCGACTTTGCCCACTGTAAAGCTGATGCCCAGGATTCCTTGACGGGGGAAGCAATAAAAACCATTTTGTCTACTGCAGAGTCTGCCAGAATTCGATCGATCGCTATCCGGAGAACTCGTGTCATTGGAGATGTTGTTGAACAACTTCCGCAAGGCATCGCCTCCACAATTGACCCTGGTGGCAATATTCGACTGTATCGGGATGATCGCGCTTTAGCCAATGTCATTCCAGTCGTTGGAGTCCCTGATGCTGCTCTGATTCAACAAGCAGAAATTCGTGCCCTAGCGGAAGATGTAGATCTCTCGAAAAACCTTATCATTTATGACAGCCTTGGAGTCGAACCGAACTATAAAAAACACTTAGCGTGGCTCAATGGTCGATTGGAGTTACGGACTTCCGAATCAGATTCAGTGGAGAATTGGTTGAATGATCTATGAGTGAACTTGCTCCAATCTTTTTATCAGCAGGCATTCCAGATCGGGATCTTGATCGCTATCCAGCAGACCCGATCGCAATTCGTGAAGCGATCCTCGCCTTAGTCACTCAAACCGTTCGCGATCGTGAGTTAGTATTTGGTGGGCATCCTGCAATTTCTCCTCTAGTGGATCATGCTTCACGTACGCTAGAAGCTCAGCATCATGTTTATATCTACCAATCCCGTTGGTTTGAAAATGTTATCCCTGATGTTGCAAAAGCCTTCCCAAATTTAATTTGGACTCAAAAGAAAAGTACGTTAGAAGAAAGCTTAACCGTGATGCGAAGAGAAATAATTGGCTCTCGCCCCTTCGCCGCTGCTGTCTTTATTGGTGGCATGGGAGGACTTTTTGAGGAATGCACAATCTTTAAGGAATTGCATCCAAATAAACCCATCTTCCCGATCGCGTCCACTCTTGGTGCCGCACAAATACTTTTCGAGCAGGATGAATGTTCTCAAAACGAGGAGATTCGACAAGCTTTAGCTACTAACAAACGTTACCGCGCACTTTTCCGAAAAATCTTGCCCTCCTCAAACTAACCGAGCAGTATAATCCTTTAGCCAATTTCTGATTATCCAATTAATTAAACTGTTAGAGGCAATTGCGGCTGAGGGAGTACTCACCGTTTTTCGCATGCAGTAAGGGTAGCAAAGAAACACCAGAGGTATATTGACAGCCCATCAATTTCGTCCACTGCTCTCTGTTGCATTTTTAGTACTAATAAGCTTTAGTACTGATGAACCCTTCATGTAATTTTTTAAACACGTTACACTTGATCTAGCCGTAAAGCTTAGTACTTACTGCTTTCACACCCTACTTAAGAACTTTCAGGATTTAGTGTCTGAAGGTTCATTTTTGTAGGTTTTGCGACTAAGGGGTGTCCATAGTGAACGCAATATCTCCAGAAATCCAGCGTAAGATTCAACATTGGAAAGATCGGCTTGCTGGATTAAAACGAGACACTGCTTTGCTGAATTTTGTTGAAGGTAAAGGCAAGACAGTCAAGTTATTGCTTCCAGCTTCACAAGTGTTTCAAGTGCTTGTCAGCGAGGAGCCCCGTCTGCCCATGAGCACTGTCAAAACTGATCCAGTAGCCCCTGAACATCTGCCCATTCTCAAGAAACTTCGTAATGGTGCCAACCAAATTCAGCGAGAGAAAGGGGTCAATAGCCTTTTCGTTACGATCGGCACTCTCACCTGGAATCTGAAAGGTGAAACGAAGAATTCGGCAGTTTCTCCCATTCTGCTGATCCCAGTTGAACTACAGAAAACGAGAAGGCGCGAGGAATTCACGCTTGTCGCGATCGACGAGGATATTATACTCAATCCCGTCTTAGTCCAGAAGCTTGATGCAGACCATGGTATCAGTTTGCGCCCGATTCCTTCGGGTCAAACACTAACTTGTGATGCTGTATTAGACCAAGTGCGTCAGGATGTAGCTGAGTTTTCCGCCTGGAAAATTGAGCCTGTTGCTCATCTTGCTCTATTTGAGCGCCCTAAAGCGGCAATGCTCAATGACCTTGAGCAGTATGCAGAGAAGATTGCTAGACATCCCATCCTACAAGGACTTGCCAATGATTTAAGTGGCTATCAGCGCCAGCATCACAATATTCCTGATGCTAGGCACTTGGATCAGCAACATCCTCGATCGCTCTTCCAAGTGTTGGATGCAGATTCAAGCCAACAAGTCGTGATTGAGGCAGCCAAGAGTGGGTTAAACTTCATCACTCAGGGACCTCCTGGAACTGGGAAAAGTCAGACAATTGCCAATATTATTGTTGAACTAATTGCCAAGAGAATGCGCGTTCTTCTGGTTGCTGAGAAACCAGGTGCCCTAGAGGTTGTTGCAAGAAGGCTACGCGATTGTGGGCTGGAAGATCTGTGCCTGACTTTATATGAGAAGGAAACCGCCAGTAAAAAGGGATTTAGTCGATCGCTCAAAGCGACAGCAGATAAGTTAGAGGATTACTCTGAGACACGCCTATCAGACTCATTTCTTGATCAGTTGAAAGATGTTCGGCAAACTCTTAATAGCTATCCAGAGAAACTTCATCACATTTGGGAACCTATCGAGAAATCATCATTTGACTTGTATAGTGAGTTGCTCAAGCTAGAACGAATCAATCTCCCTCCGCTCAAAGCTGCTATCCGAAATATCAATCAATGGTCAGCTAGTCATTTAAGAGACGTAAAACGGCAATTAGAACTTTTAGAGGGATTTGACTCATTTTTCCGAGGTGGACGGACGACGCTCTGGGTAAGTAGTCGAAGGTCTGGCTCATCATTGCAGGATCGTGTAGCACTGCAAGAGGAAATCACAACCCTTCGTCGTGGAATCGAATCAACGAAAGCAATTGCTTTGCGAATACAAGAACTATTGAGTTTACAAGTCCCCACTTCTTTAAGTGAGAGCAAATCCCTCTCTGCCTCCGTTGCTTACGTTACTGGTGTGCCTTCGTTACTCCCAAGCGAGTGGGAGAATGTAACAGTGACGAATTTGAAGCGCTCATTCTCCAGATTTGAAGAAATATACTCAGACTTTTATAAGCTGCGCCAATTGTTGGGAAAGAAATACGCGCGCGATCCATTCACAGAAGCGCTTGCAGAACCGCTACAGCAGTTTTACCAAAAATATAGGAATATTCTGCGTCTCATCAACAAAAACTATTGGAGAGCGCATAAAGCTATCTTTGCCTGTCGAAAAGAGCAAAGCAGGCTTGCCTTCTGGCGTTCTTTTTTGTTTGGTTATCGAGAGTTGATTGCAGATCTCCAACGATCTGATGAATCTCATAGATTGTACGAAACGCTTAACAGCCCAACCCACGCAGCTTTCGCTCCGTTCTTTGACAAGGGAAAACCTAATCTAAATGCCATTGAAACAGCATTGAATTGGATTGAAGAATTACAAAACTACCCCTTACCAAGCGATCGGGTTGCTACTCTTCTCTCATCTAGTGAGCTTTCTATCGAACTTGTCTCTTTAGAAAATTCTCTGGCGGCTGCCCAACAAGAAATCGAAACAGGATTTGTATTTCTGAACGCCTGCTTTCCGGATGTGACGCGCTCACTGTTAGGTTCCAATCAGCCTCTAGACTGGACTTCTTTTAGTATAATCGAGGCTTTCCTAGACAGAGCCGAGGATGAACTAAACACGTTTGCGGACTGGACACGCTATCAAAAATGTCTTGCAACTCTTAAAGCGATGGGAGTTGAAGCTTTTCTGAGCAGTTTAAAGATATCTGAGATCGCACCAGAATCATGGTTTTCTGTATTGCAGAAAGCTGTGTATCAAGGATGGTTAGACTATATCTATGATCACTTCTCTGAGTTGAAGGACTTCAGCGCCACAGTTCATGAACGTAGAATTCAGGAGTTCTCAAAATGCGATCGCGACCAATACTCTGTTGCTAAGGAACGGCTCCAGAAACTGCACGCTGACCAATGGAAAATATGGTCTGAGCAGCCTGGTTCTCAGGAAAAAATTATGCTGCTCAACACTGAAAGTAAGAAGCAGAAGCAACATAGGTCAGTTCGTCAATTTATCAAGGAAGCAGGGGATTTAGTTTCTGCATTGAAACCTTGCTGGATGATGAGTCCGCTGTCAGTGAGTGAATACATCGACCCACAGACTCCGCAATTTGATGTAGTAATCTTTGACGAAGCTTCCCAAATCCGTACAGAAGAAGCTGTCTCTTCGATCATGCGTGCTAAGCAGGTAATCGTAGTGGGAGATGATAAGCAACTACCGCCAACATTCTCATTCACCAAATTTGATGCGGATGAAGATGAGGACAGTAACGGCGAAGGAGATTATGAGAGTTTCCTGGTTGAATGCGGAAAATTTATGAGGAGTTTTACACTACGCTGGCACTACCGTAGCCAGGATGAGAGCCTAATCTCATTTTCAAACGAACACTTTTATAACTCGAAACTGATTACGTTTCCTAATCCAATCAAAGATGAGAATCGAGGTGTCCATTTTCACTACGTTGCAGATGGAGTCTACGATCGAGGCAGCAGGAAACCTGTTAATCAACGTGAAGCGGAAGAAGTTGCAAAACTGGTGCTGCGTCAGGTTCAATCCAGTCAGCAATCTGTAGGAATTATTGCCTTCAGCAAAAATCAAGCAGAAGCTATTCAGAAGGAACTTGACCGTCTTAGTGAGAACAATCTTGATTTAGCAGAATTACAAGAGGATGCTGATAAATTCTTTCTTCGCCATCTAGAAAGCGTCCAAGGTGAAGAGCGAGATGTAATCATCCTCAGCTTCTGCTATGGGCGGGATAAAGAAGGAAAGGTGTGGCAAAATTTTGGACCCCTCAACAAGATAGGGGGAGAGCGACGACTGAATGTGGCAATTACTCGAGCCAGGCAGAAACTGATATTAGTCGCATCAATACATGGGAGCGAGCTACAGCCAGAAGGAAACAGCTTGGTCGTAAAACAGTTGCAGGATTACCTGAATTACGCTGAGCGCAATCATGCTCAAACAGAAGAACTTGCTGATTTACCAGAACTGCCTGCCGATGCTGGGGTAGTTGAAGATATCTATTACGCCCTTCAGCAAGCGGGACATCGCGTTTGTCCTTCAGTTGGACGCTCTAAATTCCCTATCGATCTTGCCATTCTCAATGATCAGCGACCATCTGAGTTTCTGCTAGGCATTGAGGTGGACGGTAGAACTTACGAGGCTTACAATACAGCGCGCGACCGTGATCGTATACGTCGAAAAGTTTTAGAGGAAGATCTCAATTGGAAAATTTATCGTATTTGGTCGAAGGAATGGTTTCACAACAGAGATACGCAGCTTAACGAATTACTAAGATTACTGCGAATATTGAAAAATCAGCAATCGTAAACTCAATCGCACTTAAAGTTTTACATCTACCAACAGCTACTAGCCACAAATATGGAAGCCATTCATCTCAAAGAACTCCTCGAAAAGATTCAGCAAATACAGTTCATTATGATTGGTGTGGCTACTGATTATTTGAATTATCCGATTAGGGATGAACAGGAAAACTATGTTGCGCTCTGGAAAGAGCTTACTCTGGAGTTTGAGTTGCTTCAAGAGGATGGAGTTCATATTTCTAATCCCAACTTCTTTAAATCTTTATGGGATTGGCATTATTACTATAAGAATTATCTTGATGATGCAAGTTCAAAGAGAAAATACGTCTATGAGTTATATCTAGATGCTATTAATGCGATTGAAAATGAACTTTATCAGTATAACCAAGATGCTTTAGCAGAAGGCACAGCATCGATAGCAAATCCAACTCTACTTGAAGATTTAGTTTCGGAGATAGAAAAGCTAAAATCTATTATGATTGCTGTTGCTATTGAATATCAGTCAATAGATCAGGAAGAGTCTAAATATAGTGAACTTTATCAGGAAATTGCGTCAAAATTAGGAGGCTTAAGGCGCTTAGGAATACCTGCCCAGAACCCTAATATCTTTCGATGTCTTTGGCATTGGCATAGCTATTTCAAATGCGAACTCGGCGATTCATCTTCACGACGATGCTACATATATAATCTCTACACTTCAACTACCTCCCCTATTGAAAAAGCTTTACTTAAGCATCGTCGTACTCCAAAGCCAATTGAGCAATTTATCGAAGACCTGCAACGCCGCTTCAGGGAGCAGGTATCAGAGCAATCTTCAACTTCAGAAGCAGCTAGTTTTAAATCTATCGGGCAGGATACAAGTATTCAGACTGCTCCGTTACCAGCAGGAAACACAAAAGCTATAGAGCCTGATTCCGAGGGAATGGCTTTCAACCCCATACCTCCCAAAGTCTTTATCAGCTACAGCTATGATTCTCAGGAGCATAAGGATCGGGTGTGGAGATTGGCTGATCGTTTGCGTGAGGATGGCATCAACTGCACGATTGATCAACACGAAGAATCACCTGCGGTGGGATGGCACCGCTGGATGCTGAATCAAGTGGAAGCAGCAGATTTTGTGCTGGTTGTCTGTACAGAACATTACGAGCGACGTTTTCGAGGAGATGAGGAGCTTGGAAGTGGCAAGGGTGTTACTTGGGAAGGTGCCATCATTATCCAAGAGCTTTATAACGCTCAGGGGCAAAACTCGAAATTCATTCCGATAATTTTCACCCTAGAGGATGCCGACTTTATTCCCAGTCCTCTTCGCAGTGCAACCTTTTATCGTGTCAATACTGCGGAAGGCGATGAGTTACTCTATCGTCGCCTGACTAATCAATCTATAAACTACAAAAGGGAATTAGGGCAATTACGCACTTTATCACCGCGCGATCGCAAACAAACACTTTCAGAAGATTCCTACCAGGCTCCACTCAGTCTCTTAGGTGTGGATGAGAAATTTGGAGCTTCAGATAGGTCAGATCTCGCAGATTTGCTGAAACGGAGTGGACGAGCAGATAGCACTTCTCGTAAAGCTCTTTGCCAAATGCTTGGATTAGATCCAGGGAATCTTAACTTCATTTCGCTCATCTATTCTGATAGAGATTTTGCTATTGCATTAGTGAATCATCTGTTTGAAACAGGTCATGATCTGACAAAGCTTTGTGATGAAATTAAGCCACATCTGCAAGGTCAATATGCTCAGAACTTACAGAGTATTTGCAACAGAATTAAATTATGCCGAGGAGCGAGTAGCTAATCCGTAAAATGCACGAAGATTAGTATTCAATTTCTTGACGCTAATCTTACTTTGGCGGGTTCTCCATGATACAACTCTTCAGATAGCTTTTTAGAAATTTCTTTCCCTATCTTGTCGTACTACAGTTGTAGATGTTGAATCTAAGATTGTATTTGGCCTAGAATCAACGTAA
>NZ_JCACKG010000283.1:0-2379 GCF_059505265.1 Myxacorys chilensis
CAGCGAAGCGGCCGTCGAAGTCGTCCTCAAGGGCGCCCGAAACGCTGACCTGGGCGAAGCCCGCGGTGATATAGGGCAGCACGCGACCGGCGTCGTAGCCGACCCGCAGCTTGGCGCGGGCGATGCGGTCGACATCGAGGTCGAGGTCGTCGATCGAGACGGCGGACCACTCGTTCTCAAGCTCCGCGCCCACGACGATCCGGCCGAAGTCGAACATGTAGCCGGCGTGGAGGCCGTTCAGGCGACCATTTCCGTCGGCATCGAAATCTTCCACGGAAATGTCGCCGTAGGATAGGCTGCCACCGACGTAGAAGCCGGTCCAATCGCCCATGGCCGGGGCGGCCGGGGCGGAGACCACGGCAACCGGCGCGGGCGGGGCGGCGGTGACGACGGTGGTATCGAAGCCCGCGGCCATCGCCGGAGCACCGAGGGCCGCGATCGACGCGGCAAGGAGGGTACGGTTCAACATCTTCAGTGCCTTTCTGGGCCAAATGCGCCAGTCCGCTCCCGCCAAGCGGGCAATCCCGGACCGCGCCAGAGCTATGCCGCAAATCGGTGCCTTCCATGAAGTCGGGAATCCCCGACCTGTCTGTTGCCATGGCGCACAGCGCACTGGGCCACACAGTCATAGGCCCGGAGCGATTTCCTTTCGGGCGAGCAGGTGCCGCGTGCGACGATGGTTTCGCGTCGTTCAGCCAGGGAGCCCGCCGATGACCACCGCACCGACCCGCCGCGCGCAACCCATCATCCTCATCCGCGGCTTCGGCGGCCTGAGCGTCGAGGACGAGAAGAAGATCGCCTACCAGGGCTTCAACGACGGTACCGTCTACCCGCGCAAGCGGGGCGAAAACTACATCTACGAAGGGCTCATCCTGCGTTTCCTGAAGTCGGCGCGCTGGCAGTACCGGGACGCGACCAACGTCGTTGGCTACTACGCGTCCGAGCAGAAAGCTCCGGAGGATGCGAAGATCCTCCTGCCCGACATCGACCCGTCCTTCTTCGAAGGCCACATCGTGATCGACCCCGGCATGGCAGTGGCCCTGATGAAGCCGGAGATCGATCCGCTGCGGATGCTCTGGGTCTTTCGCTACTACGACCTCGACCGACGCAAGTTCGAGCTCTACGGCGAGATGCTCGTCCGCCTCATCGACTTCATCCGGGAACTGGCGCGCGTCCACCCCTCGGCGAAGGGGACAGATCCCAAGGTCAACATCATCGCGCATTCGATGGGGGGCCTGATCGTGCGGCATGCGCTGCAGGCCACGTATCCGCGGGACGGCCGCAACGGGGCCGAGTTCGTGAACAAGGTCGTGACGCTCGGGACGCCACACAAGGGAATCTCGTTCCAGCTTCTCAAGAACTGGCTACCCGTCGATGCGGAGCGCGAGCTCGAGGCCTTCAATCCGGAGCGACAGGAAGCAAAGGAGAACCCGACGGGCTGGAGGCGCTTCTCCGAGAGCTTTCCACCCTCGCGGGTCCTCACGGTGGTGGGGACCAACTACCGGACCTTCGAGATCGCGGCCTCGAGCTGGGCCAACCGCCTGTTCTCGGTGAGGGGGGAGTACGGCCTCAACTACAACCGCAGCGACGGGCTCGTGAAGCAGACGAATGCCCAATTGCCGGACGCGCCGCGCACCTTCGTTCACAAGTGTCACGGTGGTCCCGACTCGCTTGTCACGTCCCGCGAGTCCTTTGAGGTCGCGGCCCGGTTCTTCTTCGGCAACATCCGGGCGCGCCTGCGCCTGGTCTCGGCCGAGGTGCGGTCCGGCCACGACCTGATCGGGCGCAGCGAGTTCTACTTCGGCGTCAGCGTGAAGCCGCGGGGCGTCGACTTCGACCTCTTCCACCAGAGCGCCGAGGCCGAGAACTGCTACGGCCCCTTCACCCGGCCGGACCTGACCGACGAGAGCCCGACCTTTGGCTGGGCACGCGACCGGAAAGGGCTGATCTGGGAAGGCTGGCTCGACACCGGCGCGCGGGCATCGACCGCGGACCGGGAACAGGAGAAGCTCGCTGAGAAACAGGAGAAGGCCGCCCCAAAGGCGCTGCCGGACATCGCCATGCGGCTCGAGTTCTACGTGAGCGAGCGCGACCTCCTGGGCCTGCGCTTCTCGGACAACATCATCTTCCACCGTCAATACGTGCTGCGCGCGGTCTTCGACGATCTGGGGGACCTCGGGACGCTCCGGACCCTTCAGATCAGCAGCAGCGAGAACTTCGTCGGTGCCAGGGACCTGGTCCGGCAGGGGAACGAATGGGAGTTCGACGTGGAGGACCCGAACTTCCGGGCCACGCTCCGGATCGCTCTGGATCCCGTGCCGGAGGACGGCGACCCTCCGGATTGAGCCGCCGCGTCAACCGGGGCCGCGGGGACGGCTC